>NZ_VMKV01000032.1:0-19314 GCF_013276335.1 Streptococcus sp. 2100
AGCAGATACTGTCGATAGCAGGCTAGCTAATAAAGTACCCGCAATAATTGAAATACCGAATTTGCGATAAAATGTTTTCTTCATTATTTTATCCTCCTAAAAAAATTGTAACACATCTGTTCGTCCCTGTCAATATAGTAAATTGAAATAAGATGTGAACAAATCGATTAGGAAAGTTAAATTAATTTCTAGAAAAGTTTTAGCAGTTGTGGTGTACCATTCTAGTTTCAATCCACTATACAAAGAAAAAAACGGAAAGACATCCCTTTCTCCATTTGAAAAAAGCAGTTACACAACTGCAACTGCTTTTCTATTCTTGCATGGTGTAACCAACACCACGCACGGTTTTAATGTAGCTTTTTTGACCTTTTACATCAAGCTTGCTACGTAGATAACGGATATAGACATCTACGATATTTGTCTCGGTCCCACTTTCATACTTCCAGACACTTTCCAACAACTGCTCACGAGTCAGAACTTTCTTGCTTCCCATAAGTGTCGCCAAAAGGTCATACTCACGGCGAGTCAGAGCAATCATCTCTTCACCACGATAAACCGTGTGATGTTCAACATCTATCCTAAGATTGCGGTAGGTCCTTGGAACTTTCATCAGACTGCAGTGTTGATCAATGAAGTCCCGACCTCGGAAGATCGCCGAAATACGCGCTACCAGATTTTCGATAAGGACTGGCTTATAGATGTATGAAACTGCAAAACGCTGAACAACTTCCAGCTCTTCTTGCAAGTCTTCCCAATGATCTAAAATCATGATGACTGAGGCTGGCTTAGTTCGACTCAGCTTATCTGCAAAATCCTGGGCTGTCATATCCCCCAGATGAGCATTCAATAAAATCAAGTCATAGTCTGTCTGAAGAGCCATGGAGAAGGCTTTTTGCCCCTCCTCAACCTGATCAACTCGGTATTGCTCTTTTTGGAGTTCCAAACTTAAAAAATGAGCTAGATTTCGTTCTTTCTCAAGTAATAAAATCCGTTTCCCCATGGCAGACCTACTTATTTTTCGTCATACCAAGAGTAGTGGAAGGTTCCTTCTTTGTCTTTACGTTGGTAAGTGTGGGCACCAAAGTAATCACGTTGCGCTTGGATCAAGTTAGCTGGAAGATCAGCTGAACGGTAGCTATCAAAGTAAGTAATAGCTGCTGAGAAGGTTGGTACTGGCACACCAGCTTGAACTGCAAGAGCTACGATATCACGCACTGCTTGTTGGTACTTAGCAGTAACATCCAAGAAGTACTCATCCAAAAGAAGGTTGGCAAGGTCTGCATCACGGTTGTAAGCATCTGTAATCTTTTGCAAGAAACGAGAACGGATGATACAGCCATCACGCCAGATAGATGCGATGTCTGCAAATGGCAAGTTCCAGTTATTTTCTTTAGAAGCTACACGTAATTGAGCAAAACCTTGTGCGTATGAGATGATTTTTGAGAAGTAAAGGGCTTGACGGATTTTTTCAATCAATTCAGCCTTATCTCCTTCAAATTTGAAGGCAGCTGGTTTTGGAAGAACCTTGCTAGCATGCACGCGTTCTTCTTTGTAAGTTGAAATGTAGCGAGCAAATACTGACTCAGTAATTAGCGACAATGGCACACCAAGGTCAAGTGATGATTGGCTAGTCCATTTACCAGTTCCCTTGTTACCCGCGGCATCAAGGATGTAGTCTACGATTGGTCCGTCTTGACCTTCATCGTCTTTACGGCTCAAGATATCAGCTGTGATTTCGATCAAGTAGCTGTCCAATTCACCCTTGTTCCACTCAGTAAAGATTTCAGCCATGTCTTCTGCAGAAAGGCCAAGCAAGTGTTGCATCAAGTCATAGCTTTCTGCGATCAATTGCATATCCCCATACTCGATACCGTTGTGAACCATTTTCACATAGTGACCAGCTCCATCAGGACCGATGTAAGTCACACATGGTTTGCCATCTTCTGGTGCTTTAGCTGAAATTTCTTCAAGAACATCTGCAACCAATTCGTAGGCTTCTTTTTGTCCACCAGGCATGATAGACGGCCCTTCAAGGGCACCTTTTTCACCACCAGAAACCCCAGTACCGATAAAGTTGATACCTGAGTTTGCCAATTCTTCATTACGACGGATGGTGTCTTTGTAGAAAGTGTTTCCGCCGTCAATCAAGATATCACCTTTGTCAAGGTGTGGAAGAAGGGCTTGGATAGTAGCATCTGTACCAGGTCCAGCTTGAACCATCAGCATGATACGGCGAGGTTTTTCGATTGAGTTTACAAAACTTTCAACGTCATAGCTTGGTACAAAGTTCTTTTCAGGATGGCAAGCAATCACATCTTCCGTTTTTTCTTTACTACGGTTGTAAATAGCAACTGTGTAACCACGAGATTCAATATTAAGGGCAAGGTTACGACCCATTACGGCCATACCTACGACACCAAAGTTAGCTTTTGTCATTTGACACTCCTCTTGTTTCATTTATTTTATTTTATCATTTTTACTTTTGAAAAGAAAGAATTTTGTAACGACTGCTTAGTAGTCCAAGTCATCTGCATGACCAGCGCCATTTCCGACAAAGTAGCCTGTCTTACAGTTAAGGGTAAAGAGATAGGTTCCATCTGGCTTGTAGAGGTTGTAATAACCATTGCCGTTAACGATATTGACACGTTCAAGGATATATTGGTCTCCAGTGATATAGCCACGTGATCGTGAAGTCGCTAGAATTTGTTCCAAGACACCATCCGCAAAATCCCAGGCAGAGTTGTTACTATCATCAATAGCAGACTGGTTATAGGCAACACGACTGGCACTTCTTTGAACAGCAACACCCGCACTTGATACGCCCATATTGACTTCGCTACGAGAACTTCTAGTCTCATTTGAGGCCGCATTTGAACTACTTGGGCTTGTCTCACTAGTCGTATTTGAGCTTGCTTGACTAGAGCTTGAGCTACTAGTTTCACTTGAACTTGAGCTAGAAGTACTTGTTTGCTGGCTCTTACCAAGGCTGATAGCCTTATCTAGCACTTTATCAAGCTCCGTATTTCCAGTTTTAATATCTGTAAATTTAGCATCCGATTTGGCTTTGACATTGGTCTCCAACACACCATCCACAATAGCTGGTTTTTCAAATTGTGCATTGACATCTTGAATGGCCTTGATTTGCGTTGCTAGACTATCATATTTAGATTTGGCTAGCGTATGTTCACGGCTACCTTCCAGTTTATCAAGCAAGGTTTTGAGTTGACTCAGTTTATCAAACTGGCTATTTTTCAAAGCCGTTTTATTGCTGTCTGTGTAGAAGGCGTCATAAAGTGTATTAAAATCATCCACATCCGATTGATTGGCTGTAGTTGATTGAGAAGTTTCAATCTCCTTGGTCGAGCGATTCACTTGACGGTAAACATAATAAGCACTGACACAGATAATTACTGATACAAGCGCCAAAGCGGTCAAAACAAAGCCTTTTTTGCTTTTCTTTTCTGAGTCTTCTTGTTCCAGACGAAAAAGATTTTGCTCCTCTTCCACTTCTTCAGTCATTTCTGTTGGATTTTCATCCTCTAGCAATAGAGGATCCAAGACTTGCTCCTCATCATCCAGAGGCAAGGGTGGTAAGATGTCTTCAGAAGATGGAACTTCCTCCGAAGAAGCTTCTGACTCTTCTACAGCCTCACGCATCTCTTGAATTAAATCATCTAGACTCTGAGTTTCAACTAACTCCTCTTTTTTGTATTGGCGAGTCGCAAACTTATCTGCTTCGATTTCATCTTTGTGTTGTTTGACATACTTGTCCAAAATGGAATCCTCAGGCAAGACTCCTGCTTCCACTTCCTCATTTTTACGAATAGCTTGACCAACTGTTAGCTCTTTTGCTTCATCAAAATCAAATTGCGGTTCTTGACCTTCTTTTTTATGACGATTTCGTCTTTTTTTACTCATGAGTATCCCTTTCTATTTTACCTCTTGCCGTTTGACACGCTGACCAAAATATTGATACAGATCCACTTTCAAGGTTCCGTTGTATAACTTACGCTTCTTATCTGCTTGGCTACCATACTTGCTTTCAAAGGCTTCATCACTAGTCAAGATAAATTTGCTCCAAGTTTTCAGTGGTGCAAATACTTGACCCATCTCAGCATAAAGCTTGGTCACCCCTGCATCATCTGATAAACGCTCCCCGTAAGGAGGATTGGAGATGATTACACCATTGATTTTATCGGAACGTAAATCCTGCACGCGCATCTGCTTAAAAGTAATGTCTCCTGCAACACCAGCTGCCTGAGCATTGGCCTTAGCAATTTCCACCATGCGAGCATCAATATCACAGCCCATAATATCCAGTTCAAGCTCACGGTCTACTTTTTTAGCCGTTTCTGTACGCACTTCCTGAATCAAGCGATCGCTAATCCAGTTCCATTCTTCAAAAGCAAAAGAGCGACGAAGACCAGGAGCCATCTTTCTGGCAATCATAACCGCTTCAATACAGAAAGTCCCCGAACCACAGGTCGGATCAATCAAAGGCTTGTCTGGATACCAGTTAGAAAGTTGTAAAATAGCTGCCGCCATGTTTTCCTTGATAGGAGCGCCGCCTTTTTCGGTACGATAGCCACGTTTAAAGAGACTGGAGCCTGTCGTATCAATCATGACAGTTGCCACATCTTTGAGAATAGAGACCTCAATCTTAAACTCTGGACCATTCTCCATCAGAGGAACACCTTCTGGGCGAGCATAGTGTTTCTGCAATTTCTTGACAATAGCTTTCTTAGAAATAGCCTGTACACTGGGCTCATTGTGAAGTTTGGACTTAACACATTTGGCTTTTGAAATCGGGAACCGAGCTCCGAGTGGTAAATAATGTTCCCAATCTAAAGCGAAAACTCCCTGAAACAGTTCCTCAAAAGTATTAGCTGGGAAAGTTCCTACGATAATTTTGATACGATCTGCTGCCCGAAGCCAGAGGTTGGTTTCGATAATCGCTCTCACGTCTCCTTGAAAACGCACACGTCCATTTTCAACCTGACAATCGTAGCCCAGCTCTCGCACTTCTCGTCCTACAACAGCTTCAAGCCCTGCTGCCACAGTTGCAATTAAATTAAATTCTTTTTTCATGTTACAGTCTTGCAAGACCTTTCTATATGTCCACTTTAAAAAATGAGGTTGAGAAAATTTCTCAGCCCCAACCTATATGCAATTTTCTATAAGCCATGTTTTGTTCCAGAAGTGACTAGGACCACTTCCTTCGATAATCATCTGTCTACCACTAGCAGCTCTAGCTGATAGCAGTCAGAATACTACGTTCGTTTCCGCGTACTCCATGCCCCGACCAAAATTTGGGTTGCTAGCTTGAGGGGTTTACCGCGTTCCACTCTCTCTGTTTCCAGAAAGACTCCGTCACTGTGGCACTTTCAAGCCTACTCTGGCCTATCCAAGGACTTAGCCATTTCAACTGCCGTAACGATTTCTCGTCCCTAGGCTTATGGTTTCGCCTAGCACAAACACTACAGGCATCACAGCCTGTGCTAGCATGGACTTTCCTCATGAGAAGCAATTCTCCTCACGCGATTATCCAAAAATTGCATGTAACAAGACCTGAATTACAAATCAGTATTGTCTAAAATTTGTTTACCGAATACTTCTTTTTCAAGACGATTCAAGCGTTTCAAAATATCAAAATTCGTCATAGAAGATGAAGCAGCCACATCAATTGGATCTGGGTGACTAGGACTTGGAGCCGAACTCACTTGCGGTTTACGAGTTAATTCTTCCTTCAAATCCGCAATTTCCTGACGAAGTGACTTGACCAAGGCAGCATAGGTTTCATAGTCCTTGATGACATCGTCTAAAAACTCATCAACTTCTACCTTGCTATACCCACGGACTTCACGTCCAAACTCTTGTTCAAAAATATCTTTTGCTGAAAAAATAATACTTGCCATGTCTCTCTCCATTCTCGCTTGCTAGTATTATTATATAAAAAAAGGCAAACAAAAATCAAGGTCAAAGCTTCAATTTTCGGAAAAATTTTCAGCAAGTTCATTTAATTGATCAAATGTTAATCTCTTTATAAAATAGTCCTCTTGATTTTTCATCTTTTGGTAAAAATAAGCTAGCTTCGTTTCATTTTCTTCATCATAAAAAAGATAGGAACTAGTCGTATTTTCCAGTAAAAACTGCTGGTAATCTCTTAACTGCCCCTTGTGTTCATAGCGAGGATAGGCATATTTGACAAAGTCTACCTGCTTAAAGCGGCTCAGTTTCATCTGATTGCCTTCATTCCAATTTTCCCCATGGGTTTCAAAAGCAAAAATGGTCGCCAACTGGAAACCGTACTCGGTTTTCATCTCCTGAGCAACCTCTAAAACCCAATATTCAAAGCCCAAAGTCCCTGTAAATACAAGCCAAGACACACCATCTGCTGCCATAGCCTCTAAATCTTTACGTATCGCTTTTTTAATCAATTTAAGACGAGGATCCTTATCAGAAAATAAACCCAAATCAAAAGCAGAATAGCCTAAAACCAAAGCTGTAGCCATTTTTAACCCTTTCTGTGCAAATTTATGGTATAATAGAGTGATGTTATTGTACCAATAAGGAGAATTATGGTCAACTATCCACATAAACTTTCATCACAAAAAAGACAAACATCTCTTTCTCAACCCAAAAATTTCGCAAATCGAGGAATGTCTTTTGAAAAGATGATCAATGCTACCAACGACTACTATTTGTCTCAGGGCTTGGCTGTTATACACAAGAAACCAACCCCTATTCAAATCGTACGAGTGGACTATCCACAACGAAGTCGTGCCAAGATTGTTGAAGCCTATTTTCGACAAGCTTCAACGACGGACTATTCTGGCGTTTATAATGGATATTACATCGACTTTGAAGCCAAGGAAACAAAACAAAAACGTGCGATTCCGATGAAAAATTTTCATCCACATCAGATTCAGCATATGGAACAAGTCCTTGCCCAACAAGGAATCTGCTTTGTCCTTCTTCACTTTTCTTCTCAGCAAGAAACCTACTTATTGCCGGCATTCGATTTGATTCGCTTCTATCATCAAGATAAGGGACAAAAATCAATGCCACTTGGATATATTCGAGAATATGGATATGAAATCAAGGCTGGTGCCTTCCCTCAAATTCCTTATCTCAATGTTATCAAAGAACATTTATTAGGTGGTAAAACAAGATGAACAAACCAACGATTCTGCGCCTAATCAAGTATCTGAGCATTAGCTTCTTAAGCTTGGTTATCGCAGCCATTGTCTTAGGCGGAGGAGTTTTTTTCTACTACGTTAGTAAGGCTCCTAGCCTATCCGAGAGTAAACTAGTTGCAACAACCTCTAGTAAAATCTACGACAATAAAAATCAACTCATTGCTGACTTGGGTTCTGAACGCCGCGTCAATGCCCAAGCTAATGATATTCCCACAGATTTGGTTAAGGCAATCGTGTCTATCGAAGACCATCGCTTCTTTGACCACAGGGGGATCGATACGATTCGGATTATGGGAGCCTTCTTACGTAACTTACAAAGTAATTCTTTACAGGGGGGATCAACCCTAACCCAACAGTTGATTAAGTTGACCTATTTCTCAACATCAACTTCGGATCAAAACATCTCCCGAAAAGCACAAGAGGCTTGGCTAGCTATCCAATTGGAACAAAAAGCTACCAAACAAGAAATCCTTACCTACTACATCAATAAGGTCTATATGTCAAATGGTAATTATGGAATGCAGACAGCAGCCCAAAATTACTATGGTAAAGATCTAAAGGATCTATCTTTACCACAATTAGCTTTGTTAGCAGGTATGCCTCAGGCTCCGAATCAATACGATCCCTATTCTCATCCAGAAGCTGCCCTTGACCGCCGTAACTTGGTACTTTCAGAGATGAAAGGTCAAGGCTACATTTCTGCCGAACAGTATGAGAAGGCTATCAATACTCCTATTACTGATGGACTCCAAAGTTTGAAATCAGTCAATAGCTACCCAGTATATATGGACAATTATCTCAAAGAGGTTATCGACCAAGTAGAACAAGAAACTGGCTATAACCTTCTAACTACTGGGATGGATGTCTACACAAATGTAGACCAAGAGGCTCAAAAACATCTGTGGGATATCTACAACTCCGATCAATACGTCTCTTACCCTGACGATGATTTGCAAGTCGCATCTACGGTCGTAGATGTTTCAAATGGTAAAGTCATTGCCCAACTTGGAGCTCGTCACCAAGCAAGTAACGTTTCATTTGGCACCAACCAAGCTGTGGAAACCAATCGTGACTGGGGTTCTACTATGAAACCAATCACTGACTATGCTCCCGCTTTAGAATATGGAGTCTATGACTCTACTGCGTCTATTGTACATGATGTTCCTTATAACTATCCTGGCACTGATACTCCACTCTACAACTGGGATCATGGCTACTTTGGAAACATTACAATCCAGTATGCTCTTCAACAATCACGAAATGTCACAGCCGTTGAGACTTTGAATAAGGTCGGTCTAGATAGAGCTAAAACCTTCCTTAATGGTCTTGGTATCGACTATCCAAGCATGCATTATGCAAACGCCATTTCAAGTAACACAACTGAATCCAACAAACAGTACGGTGCAAGTAGTGAAAAAATGGCAGTTGCCTACGCAGCTTTTGCTAATGGTGGTATTTACCACAAACCAATGTATATCAATAAAATCGTCTTCAGTGATGGTAGTGAAAAAGAATTTTCTGATGCCGGTACTCGGGCTATGAAAGAAACTACTGCCTATATGATGACCGAAATGATGAAAACTGTCTTAGTATACGGAATCGGACGTGGAGCCTACCTACCTTGGCTTCCACAAGCAGGTAAAACAGGTACTTCTAACTATACTGACGAAGAAATTGAAAAGTATATCAAGAACACTGGCTACGTAGCTCCAGATGAAACGTTTGTAGGTTATACTCGTAAGTATTCTATGGCTGTATGGACTGGTTACTCAAATCGTTTAACTCCAATTGTTGGAGATCGTTTCCTAGTTGCTGCTAAGGTTTATCGCTCAATGATATCGTATCTATCAGAAGATGACCAACCTGGAGATTGGACGATGCCAGACGGCCTATTCCGAAATGGAGAATTCGTCTTCCAAAATAGTGCCAAGAACACATGGAATAATTCAGTAACACAACAAACACAAACGGTAGAAACTCCAAGCACAACAGCTGAAAGTTCAACTACACAGGCAAGTACGACGGTTGGTCAACAACCCAATAATGCTCCAGCAACTGATCCTAGCCAAGGACAAGCTGGTCAAGCTGTTCAACCGACACAACCAGTACAACCAACGCCACAAAATCCACAAGTTCAACAACCACAACAGTGAGATGAAAGAAAATCCTGAGAATAAAAACTCAGGATTTTGTCATTTTCAAAATGAAATACAGAGGTCAAGTACATTTTCCCACAATAAAACGCATACGATCAAGGCTTTTCATTCATTACCTGACAATATGCGTTTTGCTTTTAAGGACTTTTTGCTCAGTCTCTTTTTATTTTATTTAACATGTTTGGCAAGTTCTTCTTGCGCTTTTTTATTGGATTCTGCTTTTTCTTTCATCCATTTTTCTTGAGCTTTTTGATATTCATCTGCAGTAACTGCCTTGTCTTGAAGTTCAAGGTATTTATACAAGACTGGGTCACTTGTACCTTTATTTCCTGACAATGCAAATGGTATTGTAAATGGTACCATCTTAGACAAGATTGGACGACCAGTTTTAGAAGTTGTTGGGATGATCAAGGCACTATCTGTCAACCAAGCTTGGGCTGCTGCGTATTTATCATATCGTTTAGCAACATCTGTAGTCTCATCACCAGCTTCAGTAACCAATTTTTCGTAGTCATATAGACCTACTTTTTTAGCAGCTACATTATCTTCCCCTGAGTCAAATCCTAAATATGTTTTAGTACTTTCTCCTACAGAAGGTTTGATAATATCAAGGTAGGTTGATGGATCGGCAAAGTCTGGACCCCAACCGACATTATCTGATAAATCCCAGTCTTCGCCAGCAGCATTTTCGGCAAATAGAGTTACATTAAGCAATTCATCTTTTTGCAATTGTTGGATATCAATAACGACATTATCAGTTCCTAAAGTTGCTTCCAAGGATTGTTTCATAGATTGGACACGTTGAACTTTTGTAGTTGCTGTCTGGTCAACAGGCATATCTAGGTGAATTGGGAATTGTACTCCCTCAGCTTGTAGGGCTGATTTGGCTTTGGCAAATTCTGCTTTAGCTTTTTCTGGATTGTAAAGACCATCTTGTGAATCTGCAAGATTGACATCCTTCCATTCATCCCCATAAGTCACTAATTTTTCTTTGACTATATCGCCAAAGTTCTTCCCATCTGCTTGAACAAATGTTGGTGGCACAAAGAGATTACGCAAGATTTTGCTTGCACCAGTTTCTCCATTCAACTGAGAGGCATAAGCTGTACGGTCAAAACCAAAGGCAATAGCCTGACGGAAATCCTTGTTTAAGAGAGCCTTTTTAGTAGATGTCTTTTGTTCTTCGCTAGTCTTAGATGTGTGTTTATAAGATTGACGGTCAATATTTGTCCCTACTAGATAAGTCGTAGAGTCTTGTTGCGTATAGACGATATTGTCTTTCATACTCTTCTCAAGCTCTGCGAAACTTGCACTTGTTGGATAGAGACGAGCTGCTGTAAGGCTACCATCTTTAAAGTTTTCTGCTGGTTTGCTGGTATCTTGCCCATCCCAGAATGACAATTTAACTTTGTCAATATGCACATTGTCCTTATCCCAGTAGTTCGGATTTTTCGCAAATTCAACAGAGGATTTGGTCACAATGGATTTCAACAAATAAGGGCCGTTATACAAGAGACTACTTGGATCCGTAGCTTTGGCAAAATCATCCCCTTTTGAGTTCAAAAACTCTTCATTGACTGGCGCAAGCACACCCATGGTTGTTTTAGAATTCCAAAAAGTTTCAGGCTTGTTCAAGGTGTATTGGATTGTTTGGTCGTCAAGGGCTTTAATCCCGACTTGAGCGAAGTCTGTGATTTCACCTTTGGCATAGGCATCCAGACCTTTGATTGAATCCTGTACCAAGTAAAGGGCTTCTGCTTTCTTATCTGTTGCATATTTAAGTCCTGTCACAAAGTCCTGAGCCTTAACAGGAGCGTACTCTTCTCCCTCAGATGTATACCACTTGGCATCCTGACGAATCTTATAAGTATAAGTCAAGCCATCCTTAGAGACTGACCAGTCTTCTGCCAATGAAGGAACAAGGTTCCCGTATTTATCATTTTCAAGCAATCCATCAATGACATTACTAGTAATCTCAGAAGTTGCTGCCTTACCAGTTGTCAAATAGTTGAGATTATCTGGATGTGTTTCGTAGGTAAACGCAAAGGTCTTTTCACCTTGAGCGCCTGAACCCCCAGAACAAGCAGCTAAAACACCAGCTGCTAATAAAGTTACTCCCACAAGAGCCAATACTTTTCTTGTTTTCATAGCATTCTCCTTTGTTTTTTATTCATTATAGACCCTTTTTCAAGTTCTGTCAATAGAATTTTCTGAATTTTAAGAGTTATTTGTTATATTTGATATATTCTGAAAAATAAAATTGTTCATTTATGCCAAAAAAGCATTCTAGTCCATCTCCGATTAACGATGGACGTTATCACCTCCTTCTCCAGTCCTTGTATAACATCTTGAAGTTGATTCATGACATCTTCCAAAGTTCGAAAGGCTTTATTCTTAAATCCACGTTTACGAATCTCTTTCCACACTTGTTCAATGGGGTTCATCTCTGGTGTGTATGGAGGAATAAAGGTAAAGCCAATATTAGTCGGAATCTTTAAGGTACTTGATTTATGCCATATGGCATTGTCCATAACGAGTAAAAGATAATCATCTGGATAAGCTTGTGAAAGCTCTTCTAAAAAGGCGTTCATCCACTCAGTATGACATCCACCAGCGATTAAGAAAAATGATTCGCCTGTATGGGCATCAACAGCTCCATAACAATAGCAAAATTCTCGTATATAGTGACTATGGACATGTGGACCTACTCCTATTGGAGCCCAACAAGATCCCAGTTTACTGATTCTACCGAAACCAGCCTCATCTTGGTACATCAAGCGAACCTTACGAAAATGCCTACTGGTTTTAAAGCGCTTTCTGAGCTTCTTGAATTGAGATTTTATTTTTAGACGCGACAATGGTTTGAGAGTCTACTTTCTTGGGATGTGCTGGACGTGGCCTAATATTTCGCCAACCATGGTGCTTCAACAGTTGATAGAAGGTATCACGTGTGTAGGAAGGACCTAACTCCTTTTTATAAGCCTGAAATAAGGCATCAATTGTAACAAATTCTCCTGCCTCTGCAGCCTTCAAATGGCGAGCAAGAAAGGCTTTTTCTTCCTCAACTGTCATATATGATGGTTACGACCACCACGTGTTTCTTGAAGGAGAGAATCGAGTCCGAACTCCTCATATTTTTTTACAGTTGGCCAAATCGTTGTTTGATTACAGTCTAAAAGCTCTATAATCTCTTTATAAGATTTACTCATCAGACGAAATAGAACGATTTGAAGGCGTTTATGATATTTAGCTGTACTAGAGTCTTTTAAAAGTGTTTTGATAGCTTGGATTTCTTCTTTAGTTGATTTCATATTACTATTATATAGTGCTTTTTGATTTTAGCTTAGTATTAATCGATTGTTCTACTTTTTGCCTCCAAAACCTTGGAAAAAGGCTTTCTTTTGTGATATACTTCACATATAAATACAAGAGAGCTCGTCATACTCGACTCTGTTGACACAAAATCAATCCAGTCCCGTTGTCCCTGTTCTCGGTCAATATCAAGGAGGATAGCTATGAAAGCTGTTGTTGTAAATCCAGAAAGCACTGGTGTTGCTGTTGAAGAAAAAGTGCTCCGTCCACTTGAAACTGGGGAAGCACTTGTAGAAGTTGAATACTGTGGCGTTTGCCACACCGACCTCCACGTTGCTCATGGTGACTTTGGTCAAGTCCCAAGACGTGTTCTTGGCCACGAAGGTATCGGTATCGTTAAAGAGATTGCTCCAGATGTGAAAAGCCTTAAAGTCGGTGACCGCGTCAGCGTTGCTTGGTTCTTTGAAGGATGTGGCACTTGCGAATACTGTACAACTGGTCGCGAAACCCTTTGCCGTACAGTGAAAAATGCTGGCTACTCAGTAGACGGTGGTATGGCTGAACAATGTATCGTAACTGCTGACTATGCTGTTAAAGTTCCTGACGGACTTGATCCAGCCCAAGCTTCTTCTATCACATGTGCTGGTGTAACAACCTATAAAGCTATTAAAGAAGCCAAAGTTGAACCAGGCCAATGGGTTGTTCTTTACGGTGCTGGTGGACTTGGTAACCTAGCTGTTCAATATGCTAAAAAAGTATTCAATGCTCATGTTATCGCAGTTGATATCAACAATGACAAACTTGCCCTTGCAAAAGAAGTAGGCGCTGACATTGTTATTAACGGCCTCGAAGTTGAAGATGTACCTGGACTTATCAAGGAAAAAACTGATGGAGGTGCTCACTCAGCTGTCGTAACTGCTGTGTCTAAAGTTGCCTTCAATCAGGCTGTTGACTCAGTTCGTGCTGGTGGTCGCGTAGTCGCTGTTGGTCTTCCTTCTGAAATGATGGAACTTAGCATCGTAAAAACCGTTCTAGATGGAATCCAAGTCATCGGTTCTCTTGTAGGAACTCGTAAAGACTTGGAAGAAGCCTTCCAATTCGGTGCAGAAGGTTTAGTAGTTCCAGTTGTTCAAAAACGTCCAATAGAAGATGCCGTAGCCATTTTCGACGAAATGGAAAAAGGTCAAATCCAAGGACGTATGGTACTCGACTTCACCCACTAATCTAATAGAAACCTATTTTAAAAGTTGGAAGCTTCTTTCAACTTTTTTATATTAAATTTTTAAATGTGGATTCAATATTACTCCTCAAAAAACTCAATATATCAACATCCAAAAGTAAAAGTTTTTTTAATTTTTTATGATAAATAGTTGCTTTTTACATGAAAACGGTTTATACTTAAACAGTCTTAAAGTTTTCTTAAATGAAAACTAAAACAAAAAAGGAGGAATGACAATAATGAGTATCGGAATCATTATTGCGAGCCACGGCGAATTTGCTGCGGGTATTCATCAGTCAGGATCTATGATCTTTGGTGAACAAGAAAAGGTTCAAGTTGTGACCTTTATGCCAAATGAAGGTCCTGATGATCTATACGCTAAGTTTAATAACGCTGTTGCTGCATTTGACGCAGAAGATGAGGTTCTAGTTTTGGCTGACCTTTGGAGTGGTTCTCCATTTAACCAAGCTAGTCGCGTGATGGGAGAAAATCCTGAGCGTAAGTTTGCCATCATCACAGGACTTAACTTACCGATGTTGATTCAAGCCTACACAGAGCGCCTCATGGACGCTGCTGCAGGTGTAGAAAAAGTCGCTGCTAATATCATTAAAGAAGCCAAAGATGGCATCAAAGCTCTTCCAGAAGAGCTAAATCCAGTTGAAGAAGTTGCAAGCGCTGCAGCTGCTCCAGTTGCCCAAGCTGCTATCCCAGAAGGAACTGTTATCGGAGACGGTAAATTGAAAATCAATCTTGCCCGTCTTGACACACGTCTACTTCACGGTCAGGTTGCAACTGCTTGGACTCCAGATTCAAAAGCAAATCGTATCATCGTTGCTTCAGATAACGTGGCTAAAGACGACCTTCGTAAAGAATTGATTAAACAAGCAGCTCCAGGTAATGTCAAGGCTAACGTGGTTCCAATTCAAAAACTGATTGAGATTTCAAAAGACCCACGTTTTGGAGAAACACATGCCCTTATCTTGTTTGAAACACCTCAAGATGCCCTTCGTGCCATCGAAGGCGGCGTGCCAATCAAGACTCTTAACGTTGGTTCTATGGCTCACTCAACAGGTAAAACATTGGTCAATACCGTTTTGTCGATGGACAAAGAAGATGTTGCTACATTTGAAAAAATGCGTGACTTGGGTGTTGAATTTGATGTCCGTAAAGTACCGAATGATTCTAAAAAAGATTTGTTTGACTTGATTAACAAAGCCAATGTCAAATAAGCCATTATTTATGAAAGGATTTTAAACATGTCTATTATTTCTATGGTTTTAGTAGTCGTTGTAGCCTTCTTTGCAGGTCTTGAAGGCATCCTCGACCAGTTCCAATTTCACCAACCACTTGTAGCCTGTACCCTTATTGGGCTTGTAACAGGTCACTTGGAAGCAGGGATTATCCTCGGTGGATCGCTTCAAATGATTGCCCTTGGTTGGTCAAATATCGGTGCTGCTATCGCTCCTGATGCTGCACTTGCTTCTGTCGCTGCTGCCATTATCATGGTTCTTGGTGGTGACTTTACCAAGACTGGTATCGGTGTTGCCCAAGCGGTTGCTATCCCTCTTGCCGTAGCTGGACTTTTCTTGACAATGATTGTTCGTACAATTTCAGTTGGTTTGGTTCATACTGCAGATGCTGCCGCTAAAAAAGGTGACTTCGGCGCTGTGGAGCGTGCGCATTTCATTGCGCTACTTTTCCAAGGACTTCGTATCGCGCTTCCTGCAGCTCTTCTCCTTATGGTACCAACTGAAACTGTACAAAGTATCCTTAGTGCCATGCCAGACTGGCTCAAAGATGGTATGGCTATCGGTGGTGGTATGGTCGTTGCCGTTGGTTACGCCATGGTTATCAACATGATGGCAACTCGTGAAGTATGGCCATTCTTCGCTCTTGGTTTCGTTCTCGCTGCTGTGTCAGATATTACTCTAATCGGATTCGGTGCTATCGGTGTTGCTATCGCTCTTATATACCTTCACCTTTCTAAAACTGGTGGAAATGGTGGCGGAGGAGCCGCAACTTCTAACGACCCAATCGGCGATATCCTAGAAGACTACTAAGATAAGAAAGGACTGAAAACATCATGACTGAAAAACTTCAATTAACTAAATCAGATCGTAAAAAAGTTTGGTGGCGTTCAACCTTCTTACAAGGGTCTTGGAACTTTGAACGGATGCAAAACTTGGGCTGGGCTTATACACTCATTCCAGCTATCAAAAAACTCTATACTAAAAAAGAAGATCAAATCGCTGCTCTTGAGCGTCACCTTGAGTTCTTCAACACTCATCCATACGTAGCTGCTCCAGTCATGGGGGTTACTCTTGCGCTTGAAGAAGAACGTGCTAACGGTGTGGAAATCGATGACGCTGCTATCCAAGGGGTTAAAATCGGTATGATGGGACCTCTTGCTGGTATCGGTGACCCAGTATTCTGGTTTACAGTACGCCCAATCCTTGGATCTCTCGGTGCTTCACTTGCCCTTACTGGCAATATCTTGGGTCCACTCCTCTTCTTTGTTGCATGGAACTTGATTCGTATGTCATTCTTGTGGTATGTTCAAGAGATTGGATATAAGGCTGGATCAGAAATCACCAAAGATATGTCTGGTGGTATCCTTCAAGATATCACTAAAGGAGCTTCTATCCTTGGGATGTTCATTCTTGCTGTCCTTGTTCAACGTTGGGTAAATATTAAATTTGCTTTCGATGTTTCTAAAGTTCAACTAGATGAAAAGGCTTATATCCATTGGGATAAATTGCCAGAAGGGTCTAAAGGTATCCAAGAAGCATTCGCACAAGTAGGACAAGGATTGTCTCAAACTCCTGAAAAAGTTACTACTTTCCAACAAAACTTGGATATGTTGATTCCTGGATTATCAGGACTACTCCTTACTTTACTTTGCATGTACTTACTTAAGAAAAAAGTATCTCCAATCACTATTATCCTTGCCCTCTTCGCAGTGGGTATTGTGGCACATGTTCTTCACATCATGTAATCAAGCAACTAAAAAGGAACCAGGTTCTAAAATCTGATTCCTTTTTTCTAGGCTTTTATACTCAATGAAAATCAAAGAGCAAACTAGGAAGCGAGCCGCAGGCTGTACTTGAGTACGGCAAGGCGAAGCTGACGTGGTTTGAATTTGATTTTCGAAGAGTATTATTCTGCCAAGGCTCCCATTGGATCCCAAGGTGCAAGTACGATTGGTTCTGCTCCATAGGCAGCTTGTTCTTCTGCTGTCAGCAATTCCTTACGAACAACGATTTGGTAAGTGTATTCGTCCATCCAAGCGTCTGAGGCAACAAAGTAACCATCTGTACCGACCTTGTCTCCCCATGAGTTTTCAACCTTCCACTTGGTTGATTTACCATTTTCGTCCAAGTCAACACCTGTCAAGACCATGGCGTGGGTCATCAAGCTTTCGCTATAGTCCAAACGTCCAGCCTTGTCTTGAGTAAGTTTAATGTCCATGCTTGATTCAAAGTCATAAACATCTGTCGCAAGGATTCCAGCTTTGCGGTTGCTGAGCTGGCCAACATCAGAACCAAACCAAACAGTCTCACCTGCTTGCATTTGGGCAATCGCCAATTCTTTCAAGCGCTCCATTGGAACGTTGATGTAGCGAACTGCACGGCTACCAACGACATTTCCCAACATCTCAACTGTGTAAGATTTACCGTATGGTTTATCAGCAGTTGGAGCATTGATAACAGAAACGTAGTCTTCTAAAGGAAGATTGACATATTTCTTGTAAAATTCCTGTGGAGTAATACCTTTTTCGCTTTGGTAGTTATTATCCTTATCACGATAAGCAAAGTCAAATTTACGTGGTGGTAGTCCTAGTGACATGGCAAGGAAGTTAAAGATCTCTTGCAAGAGGTCTTCTTTCTTAGCTTGAACAGTCGCTTGGTCTGCGCCAGAAGCTAGTAAGTCACGCAAGATTTGAGCATCTTGGCGCAGCAATTTGTTAAGGATTGCATTTAGCTCACGGCTGCTACTAGATGAAACAGACTCAGGATAAACTGACTTAGGCACGACACCGTATTTTTCAAAGAGGGAAACGACCATATCCCATTGACCACCATCTTGTTGTGGTATTTGGAGTAAGAAGCTAACCTTACGGCTCGTCAATTCTTGGTCTGCAGTCGCAATGACTTGCTCCAAGAACCAGTTTGATTTCTCATACTTGTCCCAGAAGAAAGTGTGGGCTTGTGACAACTCAAAGTTCTCCAATTTGTATTGCGAGATGAGTTTGTGGCGAAAAGTGTTGAGAGCCGCAAACATCCAGCAACGACCAGACGCTTTCTGGTTAGTGACCTTGTCCTTGGTTAAATCCAATGAGAAAACAGGTGTGTTGTCTACATGGCTTTGGCGACGTTCCAGAGCTGCAAAAATTCCGTTGTGGCTAGCAGCATTTTCAATCGCTTGGTATTTTACATTTGCTTCATAGTTGGCAAATAGTTTATCAGTAAATGATTCTTGAATCGCGTTCATAGATTCCTCCTTTTATTCTACAGTCTATTATAACTCTTTTCACAAAGGAAGCAACTAAAAAACATAAAAGGCAAGGACATTCTTCCTCACCTTTTTCAAATATAAATCAAATTAAGCAATACTAGCAAGGAGAATTTCTAAGTCTTCCTTGGTCAAGCGACGCCATTCCCCTCGTTCCAGGTTCTCATCTAATACTAAAGTTCCCATAGTCAATCGTTGCAAGTCCACCACTTCCTTGCCACAGTAGCCCACCATACGCTTGACCTGATGAAACTTTCCTTCTGCAATAGTCACACGGATTTGGCTCTGATTCTTTTCTGCATCTGTGGAAAGAATCTCCAGTCTAGCGGGTTGACAAGTAAAGTCTTTGAGAGGAATACCCTTGGCAAATATCTCCACATCTTCTTGTGTCATAATTCCCTTGACCTGAGCCAGATAGGTCTTATCCACATGACGCTTGGGTGAAAGAAGAGCATGGGCAAGCTGACCGTCATTGGTCAGGAGCAGGAGTCCATGCGTATCGATATCCAAGCGCCCTACTGGGAAAACTTCCTTGCTCCGAGCAATATCATCCAACAAGTCCAGAACGGTTCTGTGCTTGGGATCCTCAGTCGCTGAGATAACTCCTTGGGGCTTGTTCATCATATAGTAGACAAACTCCTCATACTCCAACACTTGCCCATCAAAGCGAATCTCATCTCTTTCTTCATCAATCTGCAATTTAGCTGATTTTTCTTTTTTACCATTTACAGTCACGCGCCCAGCCTTGAGCAAGTTTTTGACCTCAGTCCGACTTCCCACCGCACAGGCAACTAAAAATTTATCTAATCTCATAGAACTATTATATCATATCAAAAGGAGGCTAGTACAATGACCTACCTCCTTTTCGTTTCATACTCTTCAAAAATCTCTTCAAACCGCGTCAACGTCGCCTTGC
>NZ_VMKV01000033.1:0-54978 GCF_013276335.1 Streptococcus sp. 2100
ACGAAGTCAGTAACCATATATACGGCAAGGCGACGCTGACGTGGTTTGAAGAGATTTTCGAAGAGTAGCAAAATGGAAAAAGGAGTGAGTGAAGTACATCGCCTCCCCACTCCTTTTTCTGTTTTTAGGCTGTTTTTTCAACCTTCAAGATTTTTACATCATAGCTACCAACAGGCGTTTCAATGGTTGCTGTATCACCTGTTTTCTTGCCAATCAAGGCTTGTCCAATTGGGCTTTCATTTGAAACTTTACCTGCAAAGGCATCCGCACCCGCTGAACCTACGATAATATAAACTTCTTCTTCGTCCTCACCAATTTCTTGGATGGTGACTGTTTTACCAATCGCTACTTCGTCCTGGGCAACTGCGTCGCTATTGACGATTTCAGCATAGCGGATTTTTGTTTCTAAGCTAGAGATTTGTCCTTCGACAAAGGCTTGTTCATCCTTAGCTGCTTCGTACTCACTGTTTTCTGAAAGGTCACCGTATGAACGGGCAATCTTAATGCGTTCTACCACTTCTGGTCGACGAACCAATTTCAATTCTTCTAATTCTTTTTCAAGTTTTTCCTTTTCCTCAAGGGTCATAGGATATGTTTTTTCTGCCATTTTTCTCAACTTTCTTCTAATAATATTTTCTAAAGAAAATTATGTGAAGTATCACATAATTTTAGTTTGTTTGGTTTAATTTGCTGTTGACATGTTCAGCGACATTGCGATCGTGGTCTTCTTGATTATTAGCATAGTAGACCTTGCCTTCTGTGACATCTGCTACAAAGTAGAGGTTATCGCTCTTAGTTTGATTGATGCTTGACTCAATCGCATCCAGACTTGGACTATCGACTGGACCAGGCATGAGACCTACATTTTTATAAACATTATAAGGTGAATCAATGTTGGTATCAATCGCAACATCCTCAGCTAAGCTGATATTTTGCCCCAGTTTTCCTTGGGCATACAAGATTGCAATATTACTTTGAAGTGGCATATCACGATTCAAACGATTGTAGAATACACCTGCAATGAGCTTACGATCTTCTGTCTTGGCACCTTCTTTTTCGACCAAGGAAGCAATGGTCAACAACTCATTGACAGTCAAGTTTTTAGATTTGATAGTACTATAGTAAGGAGATAGGTTCTTATCCATAGCAGCTAACATCTCATCAATCAAGCTCTCAACAGTTGTGCTTTCCTTGATAGAATAAGTAGCTGGGAAAAGGTATCCTTCCAAACGATAACGCGCACCACTATCTTTTGCAGGCAAACTTTCCAATAAAGTAGGATATTTGGCTACTGCTTGACTGATAAACGTCTCATCTTGAACTTTTGCTAGGAAAGCATCCGCTGTCAAAGGCTCTTTGAAGTCACCTTGCAATTGACCTACCGCTTGAGCAATCTGATCCAAAGTATAACCTTCTGGAATTGTCAAAGTCGCAAGGACAGGTTCTTGTGGTTCATCTGTTCCACCTTTTTGCAACTCTTTGAGTAAGTCTTCTGTACTCATACTCTTTTGCAAATTGTAGTAACCTGCTTTCAAGTCGGTATAATTTTTATACTTGGCATAAAAGCTAAAAATCAGACCATGCTTTACCAAACCAGCTTTTTCAAGCGTCGTACCGATTTCTTGAACGTTTGAACCTTCTGGAATTCCAACCGTCACATATTGTTTCGATGAAGCATCCACAGGCTGTAAAGATGACTGAACATACTGGTAACCAAAGTAACCACCTGCTGAGAGCAAGGCAAGGAATACAAGGAATGAAATCACAAAGGCTTTCACATGTGACTTCTTCTCTTTCTTAGGCTTAACGGGTTTTGCTCCTTCTCTACGGCTACGACGTGGTGTATCGCTGATGATATCCACTGTTTCTGTAGCAGGCGTAGGTGTTTCTGGACCTGCTTGTTCTGCTTTTTTCTCTGCCGTCTTATAGGAAACAGCTACCCTTGTTGGGGTTTCATTGTATTCTCTTTCAAGTTTCTTAGGTCTAACAGGACCTGGTCCTGGTCTTGAACCACTTTCTTCCGCTGGAGAAGAAGGTACATCTTGACTTGGATGACTTGGATGACTTGGAACACCAGGAGTTTCTCTTTGAAGGTCATCTGCTGGAGAAGCTGGTACATCTTGACTTGGGTGAGTAGGCACGGTAGGAGCTTTTCTCATAATTTCCTCTACCGTTGACAAGGAATCAGCCATGAGTTCTTCAGCTGAAGGTTCATTTGCAGGAGTGCGAACTACTGCCTTATCTTCTTTCAGAACTTCATCATAGCCTTTTACTTTTTCTAAATCTCTCAGAATCTGCTCTTTAAAGCTTAATTTCTCTTCTTCTCTTGACTTTTCACTCAAAAGTTTTTCCTCCTTGTTGACAATCCATAATATTATATCTTAAAAGTCCAAGAAAAGCAACCTATGATACTTTTCCTAGCTTATTTTTTCGTTTCCCAAACCATATCATACCAGGTTTCCCCTGCAAAGGTTGACTGGGACAAGCCTTCATTGACAAATCCGTGCTTTTCATAGTAGGCGATGAGATAGTCATGACAGGTTAGGTTAATGCCATCTCTCTTATCTTCAAGAGCAACTTCTTTCAAGGCTATTAGTAATTTTTGTCCAAGTCCGAGGCCCTGTGCTTCTTTGGCAATAGAAAGACAGGTCACAGAGATATAACCACCAGGCTCATGACTATAGTCTTTTATTTCTTCTGTAAAGGACTGGTCTTGCAGATGGCGGTGTGGTCCAACTGGCCCTTCTATGTACCCCATGATTCTACCTACTTTTTCCGCAACCAGAAAAGAGGTCTGAATTTCTCGCAAATGCGATTCAAAAACAGATCGAGGAATAGCTTCTTCTACCGAGAAATTTTCTAGTTCAATCTCAACGATACGTTCTAAATCTTCTAATCTTGCTTGTCTGATCTTCATTGTACCTCCAGATAATAGGGATTAAACCAAATCATACTAAAACCCTGGCTAGTTTCATAAAGGGAAGTTTCTTCATCAATAAAACCGCTCATTTCAAAATAGGAAAGCAGCTCATCAGGACTCTTCAAACGAATCCCTTTGTAATCCAGCTCAACTGCCACCTCTTTCAAAGCCGCAAGAAGAAGTGTTCCCAATCCTTGTCTCTGATGGTCAGACTCAATGACTAAAGAATCTACTTTTAGACATTGCGGATTGTCTGACTGGGGACTTGATAGAATATAGCCTAAAAGTTGGTTTTCATCCCTAGCTAGAAGAAAGGTATCCGCACACTTACGGATACTTTCTTCTAAGATATGGGAAGGTTGCTGCTTTTCAGCCGGAAAAGACGAAGTTTGAAGTGCCTCTATCTCAGCCAAATCAGACTGACTTGCCTGAATGATCTTAATTGGAATTTCCATGAGAATAACCTATTGAACATTGCTTGTCAAGTTAGACAAGAGTCGTTCAAATGAATATTCATAGGTTTGGATATCTCCTGCTCCCATAAAGACATAGACAGCATTGTCATGGTCAAGGAGTGGTGAAACATTTTCAACAGTGATCACTTGGTGTTTCTTGTTGATTTTATTAGCTAGGTCTTCTACCTTGACATCTCCATGGTCTACCTCACGAGCTGACCCATAAATTTGCGCTAGGTAAACAGCATCTGCTTGGTTTAAAGCGTGGGCAAAGTCATCTAACAAGGCAATGGTTCTTGTAAAGGTATGCGGTTGGAAGACTGCTACAATTTCCTTGCTTGGGTATTTTTGACGAGCCGCATCCAAGGTCGCAATAATTTCTGTTGGATGGTGAGCAAAGTCATCGATAATCACTGTATCATTGACAATTTTCTCAGTGAAACGACGCTTAACACCAGCAAATGTTTTCAAGTGCTCACGCACCAAGTTCAAATCAAATCCTGCTGTGTAAAGAAGACCAATAACGGTTGTCGCATTCATGATATTGTGACGACCAAAGGTTGGGATGTGGAATTGCCCCAAGTCTTGTCCACGGAAATGAACGGTGAAGGTTGAACCAGTCGTAGAACGAAGAAGCTCACTAGCTACAAAGTCATTACCTTCTGCTTCAAAACCATAATAATAAATTGGTGCATCAGACGTAATTTTACGCAATTCTGCATCTTCACCATAGACAAAAAGACCCTTGGTAATTTGTTTAGCATAGTCGTTAAAAGCATTGAAAACATCCTCTAGACTTGTGAAATAGTCTGGATGGTCAAAGTCAATGTTGGTGATAATAGAGTATTCTGGGTGGTAAGGCATAAAGTGACGCTCATATTCGTCAGATTCAAAGACAAAATATTTGGCATTGGCCGAACCACGACCTGTCCCATCTCCAATCAAGAAGCTGGTGTCTGTGATGTGAGACAAGACGTGAGACAACATACCTGTCGTTGAAGTTTTTCCATGCGCTCCTGCTACTCCCATGCTAACAAAGTCACGCATAAAGCTACCTAGGAACTCATGGTAACGTTTGTAGCTGATACCATTTTGGTCTGCATAGGCAATTTCGACGTTGTTATCTGGACGAAAGGCATTTCCAGCGATAATTTCCATATCACCGTCTAGATTCTTTTCATCAAAAGGAAGAATAGTAATTCCTGCCTGCTCAAGACCACGTTGAGTAAAGTAGTACTTCTCAACATCTGATCCCTGTACCTTATGCCCCATTTGGTGCAACATCAAGGCCAAGGCACTCATCCCTGATCCCTTAATTCCGATAAAATGATATGTCTTTGGCATGTTTTCTCCCCTATTCTGTCATTCTGGTCAGATTCAACTCTTGGGCAACCCGACGTTCTTGTTCTGTTTGTTTACTTTTTTTATTGTAGATTTGGCTCTTCTTTAGAAAATCATAGTTGTTTTTCTTTGGAGCAGGTGCTGACACTTCTTCATTCTTGGTAGGGATAGAATGAACTTCTTCCGCCAAGATATAATGAGACTGGGTCAATTTTTGGCTATATTTGACAAATTCACCAGGATTTTCCTTTTGGAAAGGCGCTGTCGGTTGACTACCCTGTCTAACAAGGCCTGATTTAGAATGACGTCTCGCACGGCTGAAATCCTGAGTTAGATAGTTAGCAGAGCGTTTCTTTTTCAAGTCTGCACGCGCTTCTTCACGCGCCACCTCCGCATAGCTCTTTCCTTCTTTTTTTACCCCTAAAGGAGCTTTTTTAGGTTTCTCGACTTGCTTTTCAATCGGTTTTACTGGCGCCTCTTCAGTAATAGGAGACCATTCTAAATAATTTTTATCTCGATACTCACCCTTGATATTACTGATCAGATCAGACTCATCGTACAAGTTCATGACTGGCATCTCAGTCAGCATGACCTCGTCATCTGACACCAATGGAAATCGTTCTTGTTTCATTTTCTATTTCCTTTCAACACTTCATTATAGCGTATTGTCTTGATTTTTCAAGTGCTGGCTTCAGAAATTCCCAAAATTTCTCTAATTTCTGCTAGGCTGAGACTGCCACGTGACTCTGTTCCATCCAATACTTGTGACACCAGATGTTTCTTTTGTTCTTGGAGTTCCTGAATTTTTTCTTCAATGGTTCCCCTGGTCACCAAGCGATAGACCTCAACCGTTTCTTCCTGACCCATCCGATGGGCACGGCCAATAGCTTGCGCTTCCACCGCAGGATTCCACCAAAGGTCAACCAAAATCACTGTATCAGCACCTGTCAGGTTCAGACCGACACCACCAGCCTTGAGGGAAATCAGAAAGGCATCTCTTTCCCCTTGGTTAAAGGCCTTGGTCATGTCTTGTCTTTCCTTGGCTGGAGTTGAACCTGTAATTTTAAAGGAAGTCATGCCCAAGTCTGGCAGTTCTTGTTCTATTTTCTCCAACATTCCCTTGAACTGAGAGAAAATCAAGACACGGTGTCCACCGTCTACCACCTGTACCAGCAGGTCTCGGAGACTATCCAGTTTGCCACTAGCTCCCTGATAATCCTCCATAAAGAGGGCAGGGGTGTCACAGATTTGGCGCAAGCGCATCAGACCAGACAAGATTTCCACACGACTTCGCTGAAATTCCTGATCTGATACTTGAGCCAATCTATCTCTCATCTGTTGCAACTGGGCTAGGTAGATAGCCTTTTGCTGGTCTTCCAGTTCATTCTTATAAACTACTTCTATTAAGTCTGGCAATTCGGTCAGAACTTCTTCTTTCTTGCGCCTCATCACGAAAGGCTTGATAAACTGAGCCACGCGTTCAGCTGGCAATTTCATAAATTCTTTCTTGCTTGGCAAAAGTCCTGGCATGACGATTTGGAAAATAGACCACAGCTCACCTAGATGGTTTTCAATCGGTGTCCCTGACAGAGCAAAAACTGACGGCACCACAAACTGTCTCAAGGTCTGGGCAATCTTGGTCTGGGCGTTCTTCATGACCTGAGCCTCATCTAAGAAAAGGAAGTCAAAGGCCATCCCCTGATAAAGCTCACTGTCCTGACGGAAGGTAGCATAGCTCGTCACATAGATTTGATGGCTTTCAGCAAGAATCTCCTCACGACTAGCTTTCAAACCATGAACAACAGCCACATCCAACTGTGGGGCAAATTTCTGAAACTCATCTGCCCAGTTGTAAATCAAACCTGACGGTGCTAAAATCAAGACTCGACTTTCTTTTGTCACTTGACTGGTCAAAAAAGCAATGGTCTGCAGGGTTTTACCAAGTCCCATATCGTCAGCCAAAATCCCACCAAAACCATAGTGATGGAGCATCTGTAGCCAGCTGATTCCCTTTTCCTGATAATCTCGTAAGTCAGCCTGAACCTGAGTTGCTTGTCTAGGGAAGTCCTCTGGATGCGTCAAATCGTGAGCCAGATTCTGGAATTCTTGTGAAAAAGAAACACGGTCACGTCCTTCAAAGAGATGAGCTAAACTATAAGCCAAGGATTTCCGAGCCTGCAAGGAGCCATCTTTTAATTCAAATTGCCCCAGCTCCTGTAGATTTTGACGAATTTTCTTGGTTTCTTCATCGAAAAAGTAGACTTTATTAGACGAATCAATATAAAAATCTCGATTATCAACCAAGGCCTGCATAGCTTGGTCAATTTCCTCTTGGGCTATATCTTGAAAATCAAATTGAATTTCCAAGAGACCTCCCTTGGAAGTAATCTGCACTTGAGGGCTTGCTAGACTATAAAACTCTTCTAACTTGTCTGATAAATCAACATTTCCAAGTTTTTCAAAGACTGGAATGATTTCATGGAAGAAATGATAGACAGACTCTGCTTTTAAGGCCTGACGCCAAGATTGAAAATCTGCTTCAAAGCCCGCAGCCAAACAGACTTGGAAAATTCTTTCTTCTAAGTCCGTGTCACTTGAAAATGGTAATTCTTCTAGCTCTTGTCGGCTAGATACCTGTCTATTTCCATAATCAAACTGAATTTCTAAACGAATCCGATTATCTTCTTCCCTGTCAAAGTAAAAAGAGGGCGCAAAAGTTTTGATTTGTAGACGTTCTGGAGCTGAAACGGTACCCATCTGGATAAAAAGAGTCAGACAGGAGGCCAATTTGTCTCGATCACTGCTATCAAATTGCAGGTATTTCTTTCCTTGTTGACCCACAGGTAACACTTTAATTTCCTTGAGAAGACGCATCTGCTGGTCTGTTAAAAAATAAACCTGACCTTTATGGAAAAGTACTGCTCCCTGATAAAAGACATTGACCCTAGGACTCTCACTGATTTCCATTTCAAAATAGTCCGAGTATTCTGTTACTGTAAAGGCAAATAGATTGGCATCAGCATGCATATCCTGAAAAAGCAGGGTTTGGTAGCTATCCACTTGATGGTCAAATTGAAAATGGGGCAAGGCCATCAGTAAATTCACACCCTGCTCAAAAAAGGTCAGAGGGAAAAAGAGGTGCCGACCTTGGTTTTGGAAAAAGAGGTCTGGAACCAGCCCTTCCTCCGTTAGTCCGTGCAAGAAAGTCAAAAGTTCTTGGCTGGCCTCATCAAAAGCTTCCCAAGAAAGAGACTCCTCATAAATCTTGCCAATCATATACGACTTTCTCTGCTCGACAATCCTTAAAAAAAGTGGAATATCCCGAATGACATAGTATTTTTGGCTATTGATTTGGCCGATTCTCAGAGTCCACAAGATATGATTGGTTCCTGCTTCCACCTGACCCACAGCTGATAACTCATAGGCGCATTCTGATTTTGGAGATAAAATTCGATCCAAAAACTTGCCACCCAAGGTCACCTTGGTTTCAACGGCCTCTTTTTCTTCATGACCTTCTTCCAGACTCCACAAGATTTCCTGACCACGCTCATCATTTTTCAGAAAATGCTCTAGCGCTGCCAAATGCACACAGTAGCCCCTCTTTTGAAAAAAATCACAGGCACAAAAAACCAAATCATCCTCTAAACTATAGCGCAGTTCTTCTTCTGCAACGCGAGCATAGAGCCGATTGTTCTTTTCCTTGATGATATCAACCTTACCAGTTTCATAAAGGGCAACACCTTCGATACGAACTTTCCCCGGAATCAATTTAGCCATATTTTCACCTTTACCTTATCTGTTTATTATACCATATTTTCGCCTATGAAAATAGCCTTCTAGGAAGACTTTTCTCCTAGAAGGCTGGATTTTTAACATTTGGCAAAAGTAGCCACAATCCGCTGACAGACTTCTTGCAACAGAGATTTGGGCATAGCTATATTGATGCGGGCATGGAGACTTCCTTCCTCTCCAAAATCCAAACCACGGTTGAGGATAACCTTGGCTTCATTTCTCAACAACTCTTGCAATGTTTCATCAGTCAGGTCATAGGCTGAAAAGTCAAGCCAAATCAAGTAGGTACCTTGCGGTTTCATGACCTTGATTTTAGTCTCTTTTCCAAATAGATCCACCACATAATTGATATGGTCTTCAAAGACTTGCTTAAGTTCCTCTAACCAATCTTTACCGTATCGATAGGCAGCTTCTGTCGCCAAATAGCCCAAGCCTGAAATTTCATGCTGATTATTAGCCAACTGGCGTTTCTGGTAAGCCACTCTCAACTTAGGATTTTCAATGACGGCATAGGAATTTTTTGTCCCAGCAATGTTAAAGGTTTTAGTGGCACTGCTCAAGACGATAGCAAAATTTTTGAAGGCAGGATTGATGGTATTGAAAGACTGGTGTTTGTGACCAAAGAGGGTCAAATCTTGGTGAATCTCATCTGAAACTAACAAAACACCGTGTTTTTGGCAGAGTTGGCCAATCTTCTCCAACACTTCTTTTTCCCAAACACGTCCACCAGGATTGTGAGGGTTGCAAAGAATATAGAGTTTAACCTCCTCTTCCACCAAATCCTTTTCAAGTTGGTCAAAGTCAATCTCAAACAGACCATCCTTTTCCACTAAGGAATTAGTAATCAATCTACGATTGTTCAACTTGACACTGCGAGCAAAGGGTGGGTAGACAGGCGTGTTAATTAAAACCGCCTCGCCTTCTTTTGTAAAGGTTTGAATAGCTGTTGAGATGGCTGGTACCACACCCTCGATAAAAACAAGAGCCTCTTTGTCAAAGTTGTAACCGTATTGTGTAGCTTCCCACTTTTGAACTTCCTTAATTAAGTCTTCACTGGCATAGGCATAACCATAAACCAGTTGGTCTGCGTAAGTTTGCACGGCTTGGCGGATTTCAGGCAAGACCACAAAGTCCATATCCGCTATCCAAGCTGGTAGAACTTCACTATCCGTTTCTGTTTCTTTCCATTTATAGGTATGGTGCCCTAAACGGTTGGGCAGGCTTGTAAAATCATATTTTCCCATCTTTGTCTTATCCTTCTAAAGCTTGGCGCAAATCTGCAATCAAATCTCTAGCATCCTCAATCCCAATTGACAAGCGCAAGAGGTCATCTGTCAAACCATAAGAATGGCGCACTTCTGCTGGAATATCAGCGTGAGTTTGCGTCGTTGGATAAGTAATGAGACTTTCTACCCCACCCAAACTTTCCGCAAACGAGAAGACCTTGAGACTGTTCAAAATATGAGGAATGCGCGTTTCATCGACTACTTTAAAGGAAATCATCCCCCCACGACCAGTATAGAGAACCTCCTTGACTGCTGGAGAATCCTTCAAAAAGGCAACCACTTCTTGGGCGTTAGCTGTTGAACGCTCCATACGAAGAGACAAGGTCTTGAGACCACGAAGCAACTGGTAGCTGTCAAATGGGGACAAGACTGCCCCTGTTGTATTGAGATTGTAAAAAAGCTTCTCGTATAGTTCTAAACTATTGGTCACAACCACTCCAGCTAAGACATCATTGTGGCCTGCTAGATACTTGGTTGCTGAATGGAGAACCATATCTGCTCCATCTTCAATCGGACGTTGGTAGATAGGGCTATAGAAGGTATTGTCCACCACCACTTTGGCACCCTTAGCATGAGCCAATTTTGCTAGTTTTTCGATATCAAATTCCAACATTAAGGGATTGGTTGGGGTTTCGATATAGAGAACATCCACATCCTTTTCTAACTCGGCAATCAACTCTTCTTCTGTATTGGCATAGGTAAAATGGAAACGACCTTCCTGCTCCACTTGGTTAAACCAGCGAAAAGAACCACCGTAAAGATCACGCACTGCCAAGACCTTACTTCCTACTGGAAAGACGCTAAAGGCCAGTACAATAGCTGACATCCCTGAGCTAGTCGCTAGGGCATAGTCTGCTGACTCAATAGCCGCCAAGACTTCCTCAGCCTTACTACGAGTTGGATTTTTAGTGCGCGTATAGTCAAACCCAGTAGATCGACCAAACTCTGGATGCTGATAGGTCGTTGAAAAATGGAGCGGTGTCACCAATGCACCTGTCGCTTCATCTGACTTAATGCCCGCCTGGGCCAAAATTGTGTTAATGTGTAATTCCTTGCTCATACAATACCTCCAAATCTATAGTAACTATTGTACCACTTATTTTCATCAACTCATTTTCTTCTTTTCAAGAGCTAGCTATAGTTTCAAACTATATAAAAAGGGAGTTTTTCCTGCTCCCTTTAATAGACTATAAAATGGTGAATCTCAAAAGACACCTTCACTCTATCATTTGCTCCTGCACAAAACGAGCATAACGCTCATGATTTTCCAGTAGTTCCTTATGAGTTCCTGAGCCAGTGATTTTCCCCTCCTCTAAGAAGAAAATACAATCCACATCTTTTACCGTTGACAAACGATGCGCTATAATCACAACTGTCTTCTCCTTTAGTACAGAATAGAGGCTACTGATAATCGCATACTCAGAATCCGCATCAAGATTAGCAGTGGCTTCATCAAATATAAGAATTTCAGCATCTTTTAAGTAGGCTCTAGCTATTTGAAGTCTTTGGCTTTGTCCCCCTGACAAGAGTCGTCCGCGTTCACCAACCTCAGTATCTAGTCCCTCTTTCATGGAGCGAATCTCATCACCTAGTGATACTAAGTCTAGCACTTTCATCAATTCATCATCAGTTACTAAGCGATTCAAACCGAGACAAAGATTGTCACGAATACTGCCAGATAAGACTGCATTATTTTGTGAAACCCAAGCGATTTTACTTCTCCATTCTTTTAAGTTAAAATCATATATACTTGATTGCTCCATTAGAATATCTCCTGAAAGCGGTTTATAAAACCGCTCTAACAAACGCACAATCGTTGATTTTCCTGATCCAGATGGTCCAACAAAAGCAATTTTTTGCCCCTTGAAAATGGAGAAAGTAATATCCTTTAAGACAGGTCGATTTTCATCATAACCAAAATAGACATGGTTAAAATTCAACCCTTGTCCTGATACCGATTTTCCTCCCTCAAATTTTTCTTTAGGAACTGCAAGCAAGTTCTCCAGTGCAACTGAAGATCCCTTACTCCTAGAATAAACAGTTACAAAATTAGCTATATTACTAATAGGATTAAGTAATTGAAAGAGGTAAATCAAAAACGAAACCAAGGTTCCCACAGATATATATCCTGCGCTGACCCGATAACCCCCATAGGTTAGCATCACAGCTATAGTCGCAAAGATAAATAAGAGAGCAAACGGGGTCTCAAAAGAAGTAATCCTATCTGATTTCAGTGAATTGTTTTGTACCCTTTCAATACAATTATCCAAAACATCCTGTACACTTTTCTCTGCTTGGTTAGTCTTAATTAATTCATGTTCTTGAATCTTTTCAGTCAATTGCCCTGTTAAAAATCCGATTTCCTCTTGTAAACGACGACTATACTTTTCACTGATATTGGAAAGGGGCAAGATAATAAACATCATACAAGGAAGAGTGATGAATAAAAGTAGAGAAAGATTCCAATCAAGACTAAATAAGACTATGATGGAACCAAGTACCATAACTAAACTCAAAATAATATTTGGGAAAGTCGTAATTAAAAACTCACGAATGACACTCGTGTCATTGACAATGGCAGAAGTCAACTCCCCACTTTGGCTCTTATCAAAGAAGGATTTCTCTGCATAAATCAACCCCTCTATCACTTTTTTCCTGATTTTTGCTATCTTTTTTTCACCCGATTGACTAAACAGATAGTAACCAATAGAAGAAAACAAGGCTTGACCAATAAAAATCAAAAACGATTGAAATACTTTGGAACCTATATTTTCAATAGAACTCCCATCTATTAAACCCTTTAAGATAAGGGGAAGCAACAAAGCAAGTAGACTAGACAGAACAAGTAAGAAACTCCCCATAATCACCTTAGTATCTACTCTTAATAATTTTAATTTCATAAATACTCCTTATAATATTTCAACGGATAAAGTCGGGAATAACTCAATTTGAGGATAAAATCTAATAAATCTTCCTATAACAAAACGCATAACATCTAGGATTTTATATACCTGATATTATGCGTTTTTAAGCACAAAGACTTCTTACACAAACTTATCTACAATTAGATTTTATTTGACATGTTTTGCCAATTCTTCTTGGGCTTTTTTATTGGATTCTTCTTTTTCTTTCAACCATTTTTCTCTGGCTTTTGCATATTCGTCTGTTGTGACAATCTTATCTTGTACTTTGAGGTATTTATATGATTCAACCCCTTTATTACCAGCCAATGAATAAGGTGCTGAGAAAGGAACTGTTTTTCTCAAGCTAGGCGTTCCACCTAATGAAACATTTGGAATCGCTAGAGAACTATCTATCAACCATGCTTGAATATCAGCATATTTCTCATAACGTTTGGCTGGGTCTTGCTCCTTATTAGCCTCTTCCAACATTTGAGTATAAGTGTCAAGTCCAACTGCCTTAGCCTTGTCGTTGGCTTCACCAGGCTCGAGTCCAAGATTTTGTAGAACCCCACCATTCTTGACACTAAAGATATCAAGATAGGTTGATGGATCTAAGTAGTCAGGACCCCAACCACCATTGTAAAGGTCATAATCTTTTTGAGCTGCTGTTTGAGCAAAGTAACTTGAGTTATGATAGTCCTCTGTTGATAACTGTTGGATATCAATAACGACGTTCTCCGTACCTAAAGCTGCTTCAATAGATTGCTTCATAGAGCTTACTTCTTGAATCCCCTTCTTAGAAGCTTGGTCAACTGTCGCATCCAAATGAATAGGGAATTGAACTCCCTTAGCTTCTAGCTCTTTCTTGGCCTCAGCAAATTTAGCCTTGGCTTTCTCAGGATTGTAATAAGGGTCTTGACCATCCGCAAAGTTGATACCTTGCCATTCCTTACCATAATTGACCATCTTAGAGGCTACTACTTCACCAAAGTCTTTTCCCTTGATACTTACAAAGGTTGGAGGAACAACCAAGTTACGCAAAATCTTAGTCGCTCCGTCTTCTCCCTGAGTTTGAGCCCCATAGGCTGTACGATCATAGGCAAAGTTAATAGCTTGACGGAAGTTTTTATTAAGAACTGCTTCCTGAGCTGATTTCTTTTCAATGTCGGTCGTCTTAGAAGTAAATTTATAAGCTTGTCTATCTAGGTTAAAATTCCAGTAATAAGACGTAGCAGTCTGCATACTGTAGATGATATCATCTTTGTATTTTTCTTTAATCCCTTCAAAACTTGAACTATTTGGATAGAGACGAGCGTAGCTATAGGCTCCGTCTGTAAAATTACGAACAAGAGCATCTTGGTCACTACCATCATAGTAGGTCAATTTAACATCATCTACAAAGACATTTTTAGCATCCCAGTAGTTAGGATTTTTCTTGTATTCGATGACAGATTTTGAAACAAAAGCTTTCATCAAGAAAGGTCCACTGTACAAAATATTAGCAGGGTCTACCTTGCCAAAATCATCCCCTTTTGATTTTAGGAAATCCGCATTGACTGGGAAAAGAATGGTTGATGTCGTTTTTGAGTTCCAGTAAGGTTCTGGTCGAGCCAAGGTGTATTGAACCGTTTGGTCATCAAGAGCCTTGACACCGACAGTTGAAAAGTCGCTTGTTTTACCAGTGATATAGTCATCCAAACCTGCAACAGAGTCCTGCACTAGATACAAGGCTTCTGATTTTTTATCAGCCGCATATTGCAAACCTGTCACAAAATCTTGGGCAGTTACAGGAGCATATTCTTCTCCCTCAGAAGTAAACCACTTGGCATCCTTACGAAGTTTGTAGGTATAGGTCAAACCGTCCTTAGAAACACTCCAATCCTCTGCCAAGGATGGCACATAGTTCCCATATTGGTCATTTTCCATGAGACCATCTACCAGGTTGGTCACAATATCATTTGTTGTTGCGCGGTTTTCTGCTAGATAGTTCAAACTAGATGGATCACTTGAATAAACATAGTTATAGGTTTTTGATCCTGTGCTAGAATTTCCACACGCGCTCAGTAAAATTCCTGTACCCAGGACAAGACCTGCCAAGGTTAGATATTTGCTCTTAGACTTTTTCATTTCCAGAACCTCCTGATTTAAAGATTTGTTTTATTATACAACGTTTAGTTTGTTTAGTCAATGTTTTTGTCCAAAAAAATCGAAAAAGGCCTCATCTTCTACTCTTAAAAGATAATTTTAGCTGTTTTGACGCTAAAAAAAGGAATAAGTTTCAAGTTCTCCTAAAAGATTGTTCAACTTATTCCTTTTATTTATAAATGCTATCTTAAGAAAACTTAAATTTTGCTCGCAACTGGGCAGCTTTGGCCTGTCCAATAACCTTATCTAAGAGACGAGTATAGAGACTCATGAATCCGTAGAGTCCACCCCCCATGGCACCGACAAGAGCTACATAAAAGAAGCTCCACAAACGTCCACTTGGTTGGAAGAAAAATCCTAACAGCCACTGGATGGTTCCTATTAACAGAAACATGACTAGGGTCAGCAAACTGATTAAAATGGTTCGCTTCACAATCACCTTGCGCTTAACACCCGTTACTTTACAAATATCCCGATACATCAAGACGTTAGGAATGATAAGAGCGATGGTTGTTGAAATCAAGGAACCATAACTGTGGAAAAGGGCGATGGTAGGCAGTTGCAAGACCAGCTTGGCAATAGAACCATAGATAAAATAGAGAACGGCCTTGCGGTTGCGGAACATGGCTTGAAGCATGGGGGACAAGACCATGTACAAGCCTAAAATAATAGACTGCAAAACTGCAAAGACAAATAAGCCCATAGCCAAACTGTCTGGCTTGCCATAGAAGACTGTATAAAGAGGTTCTCCTACCATAACCACTCCAACCGTTGCTGGTAGCAAGAACATAAAGAGTAGGGTGAGACTGTCCTGAACGAGACGAGAAGCTGCCTTCAAGTCCCCCTTGACATAGTTTTCTGTCAAAAGCGGCAAGCCTACACTCCCAATCGAAACCCCAACAGAAATCAAAATCATCGTGATTTTATTAGGATTGGCTGAGAAATAAGAAAACATGATAACCAAGTCCTCATTGCTGTAGTTGGTAAACCAGCTCATACTATTGATAAAGGTCAGCTGGTCCAAAATCTGGAAGAGCTGGATGGCAGACCCTGTCAAGATAAAAGGAATGGCTTCCTTAATGGTATCGATCAAAAGATGCTTGCTGTTAATCTTATCCCCTGTTTCAAGGACTCTTTTGAGTAAGCCTTCTTGGGCAAGGAAATAAATCAAAACTGCAAAACTAGCTACCATGCCGACAAAGGCAGCAAAGGTGGATTGGGTAACCGCTACTAGGTAATCTCCTGAACCAAGTTTCATAATGATAAAGGTTGCTAGGAGCATCCAGATAACACGAATGACCTGCTCAGCAATTTGGCTCATGGCATAAGGTTTGAGATTATTCATCCCTTGGAAAAATCCTCGGATAACACTCATAGACGGGAAAATCAAGACTCCCCAAGCCAAGCTTTGCATGATTGGGATCAAGTCTTTGCCCACGCCAGACAAGTCTGCTAGCCAAGGAGCAAAGAGATACAAAACTAAAGCAAAAACGAGGCCAAGTCCTGTCATAAATCCTAAAAAGCTCCGAATCAGGGCAAAGCTATGCTCTTCTTCTCGCATGGTATTGTACTTGGCAACTTGCTTGGCCACCGCAACTGGAATCCCTGCTGTTGAAACCAGCAAGAACCAGGCATAGATATTGTAGCCCATGGTAAAGAGACCATTTGCCGTAGCTGCATAAGATCCCATCCAGATGTACCAAGGGATAATATAGATGGCCCCAAGCAGGCGACTGATAAAGTTACTAGCCGTTAGCCAAGCAGTCCCCCGTAACATCTGGGCCTGCTGGTGATTGTTTTCGTGCGACATAGATTCCTCATTCAATTTTGATAACTAGGAAACACTCCTTATCTTCCATTATAAACTTTTCCTTGTTACTTGTAAATTTGCGACTTTCGGTTTACAATAGAAAGTATGATAAAGATTGAAACCGTATTAGATATATTAAAGAAAGATGGTCTCTTCCGCGAGATTATCGACCAAGGACATTATCACTACAACTACAGCAAAGTTGTTTTTGATAGCATTAGTTACGACAGCCGAAAAGTAAAAGAAGACACTCTTTTTTTTGCAAAAGGTGCTGCCTTTAAAAAAGAATACCTTCTTTCTGCTATAACACAAGGCTTAGCTTGGTATGTAGCTGAAAAAGACTACGAAGTCGGTATCCCTGTCATCATTGTGAACGATATAAAGAAAGCCATGAGTTTGATTGCCATGGAGTTCTATGGTAATCCACAGGAAAAACTCAAACTCCTTGCCTTTACTGGTACTAAGGGTAAGACAACAGCAGCCTATTTCGCTTATAACATCTTATCTCAAGGGCATCGACCTGCTATGCTCTCGACTATGAATACAACTTTAGATGGCAAGACTTTCTTTAAGTCTGCATTGACAACTCCTGAGAGTATTGACCTCTTTGACATGATGAATCAAGCTGTGCAAAATGACCGTACCCACCTCATCATGGAAGTCTCCAGCCAAGCCTATCTGGTCAAACGTGTCTATGGTCTAACCTTTGATGTGGGAGTTTTCCTCAATATCAGCCCAGACCATATCGGCCCTATTGAACACCCTAGCTTTGAAGACTACTTCTACCACAAACGTCTCTTGATGGAAAATAGCCGAGCAGTCATCATTAATAGTGACATGGACCACTTTTCTGTCTTAAAAGAACAAGTGGCAGATCAAGACCATGATTTCTATGGTAGCCAATCAAATAATCAAATCGAGAATTCCAAAGCCTTTAGTTTTTCAGCTACAGGTAAACTCGCTGGAGATTATGATATCCAACTCATTGGCAACTTCAACCAAGAAAATGCCGTTGCTGCTGGACTTGCTTGCCTCCGTCTCGGAGCTAGTCTTGAGGACATCAAAAAAGGAATTGCTGCAACCCGCGTTCCTGGTCGTATGGAAGTCCTGACTCAGAAAAATGGAGCCAAGGTATTCATCGATTACGCCCACAATGGGGATAGTCTGAAAAAACTCATCAATGTGGTTGAAACTCATCAAACTGGAAAGATTGCTTTGGTTCTGGGTTCAACAGGAAACAAGGGAGAAAGTCGTCGTAAGAACTTTGGCCTCCTCCTCAATCAACATCCTGAGATTCAAGTCTTTTTGACTGCTGATGACCCCAACTATGAAGACCCAATGGCCATTGCAGATGAAATCAGTAGCTACATCAATCATCCTGTTGAAAAAATTGCGGATCGCCAAGAGGCCATCAAGGCAGCTATGGCTATCACAAATCACGAATTAGATGCTGTCATTATTGCTGGTAAGGGAGCTGATTGCTACCAAATCGTCCAAGGAAAGAAAGAAGCCTATCCAGGAGATGCAGCCGTAGCAGAAAATTATTTATAAGAATAGAAAAAATCAAGGGAAAATAAAACCCCTGATTTTTTACTATTATTTAGTAAAAACGTTTTTCAAACCTTCAACGGCACCTTCTACAGCACCTTTAGCGTCTTCTACAATGTCTTTTGCCTTAGCAACTGTTTTTTCAACAGCTCCTTCAAGTTCTGTCTTGCTGTCTCCAGTAACTTTACCAAAACCTTCTTTGACAACGCCTGTTGCTTGTTCCAATTTGTTTTCAAGTGACATATGATTGTCTCCTTTAGTTTTATTCCGATATGTGTTATCGGTTACATTAGTATAAACTTATCGATAGATAAAGTCAAACAATGTGCTCAGAAAAAGCAATCACACTAAATAGAAAGTTAATCTCTCCTTGTCAAAATCGACAGCCAACTCATACTTTCCATCTTCATTTTGGACTATATAACCTAGGACGACCAAACTATCCACAAAGATGTCTCGGCGTTTCTGCATCAGTTGATCTTTTTTGAGAAATTTTAGCAAAAAAGTTGTCATGTATTTGAGGGCATACTCAGGATTAACATCTCCTAAAATGTCATAGAGTTCCTGCTGTTTTTCTGTCAAAGGATACTGATGTTTGACCTTGTAGAAATAATTAGACAAGGTCATTTTTGATCTCGCAAAGTCCGTCTTTTCAACTAAAATAGCTGCATTGGTTTGATTGCGCAATTCCGTCTCAAAACTCTTCTGTAACAAGGCTTGATAGATCGGACTAGCTTCGCTGACAAAAATCTCTTGATCCAGTTCAAGACTATCGAGTGATTCAAGCATAGGAAGACTAAGGTAATAACGCTTATTTTCTCGTAGAATCAAACCTGCCTTTATATACTCTTCCATGAGTTTATCAACTGCATCATCTGGAAATTGAGCCTTAATTTCCCGTAGAATCACATCATCATGCTGGTCCAGATAGCGGATCAATTCTCTAAAAAATGGCTGTCTAGTCAAACGAGATGGATTAAAAATCTGAATCATGAAGATTCCTTTCTTTACATTGTAATAGAGGCGATGTTGCCAATTGACTGGGATTGGTCCCAGCTTGGTTCAGAGGCACAGGCAGACCTAGTTCTCTGTAATACTCTCTCCAAAAGTCACTAATCTCCTGCTCCCCATCCCCAAATTTCATGGGTATGGTTTCAAAAATCGGTAGGATTTCTGCCATGTACTGGGAACAGTAAAAACCTTCTCCATCTGGATAGAAAGAAGCATTGTAGGGAGCTCCAAGATGTTTACAAGCTCTTTCCTTCACCGAATGGATATCCATTTCTGGGTAAACATAGATGTCGTACAAATGATTGGGCTCAAAGAAGTCTGCTGGTTCTTGACAGACTACACCAAATTTTCCACTAGCATGGTAAATCATCCCATCCAAATAAATGGCAACATGGTTATAGTTGCCTGTGGAAGTCTGGATGGCCTGTCCCATATCTGAAAGATCCCTCACAAAAATTAAATCACCATTTTCTAACATGCTTCACTCCTAGAAAAAAAGGAGCTGAAACTCCTTTCGATATAAGGCAAACTATCCTTTCCGATTTTGAACTGACACTCAAAATCTTAAGCATTGAAGCTTTCAGTCAATTGAGGTACCACTTGTTTCTTACGTGAAACGGCACCAGCAAGGAAGGCGTGGTTGTCTGCAAGTTTAAAGTTGAAAGCTGCTTCAACCTTGCCCATATTAGCACCAAGTGCTAGGATTTCTGAGTTTGAGTTGACGATGTCTGTAATCATCAAGACAAAGTCAGAGTAGCCGTTTGCTGTGTTGGCAGCTTGCATTGCAGCTTCAATTTCTGCTTGGCGTTCCAATACTTCCGCGATGTCCACTGTGTTTACTTGGGCAACACGGACATTATTTCCATTGAGTTCAAAAGTCTTAGCATCGATGTCAATCAATTCGTCAGCAGATTTGCTAGCCAAGTTTGTACCAGCTTTCAGCATAGCCAAACCATACTCTTCCAAGTTTACACCAGCCAATTCAGCCAATTCAGGAGCAATAATCTTATCTGTTGGATGTGTTGTTGGTGATTTCAAAAGAAGGGTATCTGAAATCAAACCTGAAAGCATCAAACCAGCAATCTCTTTAGGCACAGCTACACCATGTTCTTTGAACATACGATAAACGATTGAAGACGCTGAACCAACTGGCTCCAAACGCATGTAGAGTGGGCTTGCAGTTTCAAAGTTAGCCACACGGTGGTGGTCTACAACACCATAAACTTCTACTTCAGCGATATCTGATACAGATTGTTGGAATTCATTGTGGTCAGTCAAGATAACTTGCTCTGCTCCTTCTGCTTTGGCAGAAGTAATAACACGCGGTGCTTCTACACCAAAATAGTTCAAGACAAAGGCTGTTTCTTCATTTGGAGTTCCAAGAGCAACAGCTTCCGTATCCAAACCGTAAGCTTCTTTTGCAAGGTAGGCAAAGGCTACAGATGACCCGATGGCATCTGAGTCTGGATTTTGGTGACCAAATACTAGAATCTTAGACATGATAATACCTCATTTTGTTTATTCTCTTTATTGTAGCATTTTTTTCGCTTTTTGACAAAAGTAAGAGGAGTCAAAGGACTCCCCGCTACTCTTCAAAATAACTGAGTAAATTTCTATCTTGATTTTCAGATAAAAATCTTTCCTTCTGTGGTCGTTTCTTACGCTTGAGAAGGGCTTCTGCCGACATGGCTTCTTCCTTACTGGCAAAACCTTGAGCATAGATGAGTTTGACTGGCAAGCGTACTCGTGTGTATTTGGCTCCCTTCCCACTATTATGGACAGCGAGGCGTCTCTTCACATCAGTCGTATAGCCTGTATAGTAGGATCCGTCACGGCACTCCAGCACATACATATAAGCCTTATAATCCATAATAAATCTCTTCGAGTTCCGGCGTATAAGAGCCATCATCATTGTGAACAATGAGAGGTGGTAAGACCTTAAAGCCACTTGTTGAACCATCCTTGATAGCTTCAATCAAGAGCATATTGGCTTCCTTTTCCTTTTTTGGATAGACAAATTGCAGACGCTTAGGGGCTAGATTATGCCGTTGTAACGTATCCAAAATATCCAGAAGTCGATCAGGACGATGAACCATGGCCAAACGCCCATTAGATTTGAGAATACTCTGGGCACTACGACAGATTTCCTGCAAATTGGTCGTGATTTCATGTCGCGCCAAGAGATAATGTTCACTCTCGTTCAGGTTTGAATGAGGATCCACCTTGAAATAGGGCGGATTACACAAAATCATATCCACCTTACTTCCCTGGATATAAGCAGGCATATTTTTCAAATCATCACAGATGACCTCCATCTGCTCTTCCAAACCATTCAAACGGACAGAGCGTTCAGCCATATCCGCCAAACGCTCCTGAATCTCAACAGCCAAAATCTGTGCCTGAGTACGAGTGCTAGCAAATAGCCCCACCGCTCCATTCCCAGCGCAGAAATCCACTATCAAGCCCTTTTTAGGAAAACGTGGAAAACGTGACAAGAGAACACTATCCACCGAATAGCTAAAAACCTCTCTATTTTGAATGATTTTAATATCTGTTGAGAAGAGCTGGTTAATTCGCTCCCCTGATTTTAATAATTGTTCTTCTTCCATGGTTCTATTATAGCAGATTTATATTAACATTACAAAAAATATAAAATTCTAAACTACTTCTTCTTTTTTAAATAGTGCAAGGCTTCTCTAGTCCAAATTGGCATCATTCGTTTAAGAGGCGCAAAGCCGTAGTTAAAACGGTCGCTTGAAAAGCGTCTCCGTCTCGGAAACTGGTGCTTTTCTTCCTCCAAAGTGCGGATAGAAAGACTTGCTTTCCCTGTAAATTCATCTAAATCCACTACCTGAACTTGAACCTCTTCATCGACTTTCAAGGCTTCATGAATATTTTCAATAAAGCCTGTCCGAATCTCTGAAATGTGAATCAGCCCCGTATCACCTGTCTCTAGCTCAACAAAGGCACCGTAGGGCTGAATCCCTGTAATACGGCCCTTTAGCTTATCACCGATTTTCATCTTAGTCCTCGATTTCAATTGTTTCAATCACAACATCTTCAACTGGCTTGTCCATAGCCCCTGTTTCAACAGCAGCGATTGCATCCAAAACAGCGTAAGAAGCTTCATCAGCTAGCTGACCAAAAACAGTATGACGGCGGTCTAGGTGAGGAGTTCCTCCTTGGTTGGCATAGATTTCCGCAATCGGTTCTGGCCAACCACCACGAGCAATTTCTTTCTTAGAATAAGGTAGGTGTTGGTTTTGCACGATAAAGAACTGGCTGCCGTTAGTATTTGGACCAGCATTGGCCATAGAAAGGGCACCCCGGACATTGTAAAGTTCTTCTGAGAATTCATCCTCAAAAGATTCGCCGTAGATGGACTCGCCACCCATACCAGTTCCAGTTGGGTCTCCACCTTGAATCATAAAGTCCTTGATAATACGGTGGAAAATGACACCATCATAGTAACCATCTTTTGCAAGAGCTACAAAGTTAGCTACTGTTTTAGGAGCATGTTCAGGGAAAAGTTTAATACGCAAGTCTCCGTGATTGGTCTTAATAGTCGCGATAGGACCTTCTACTGTTTCAATGTCTACTTGTGGGAAATGCAATTCTTTTTCTACCATACCAAATCCTTCTAAGGCATCAAAAATGCCATCTTCTTCTAGTGCTTTTGTAATATAATCTGCTTTTTCTTTGATCTTATCATGAGAAATTCCCATTGCAACGCTGATTCCAGCATAATCAAAGAGTTCCAAGTCGTTGAGGCCATCTCCAAAAACCATGACGTTCTCTGGTTTCAAGCCAAGATGTTCCACAACCTTTTCCACCCCCGTCGCTTTGGAGCCTGAAATCGGCACAATATCAGACGAATGCTCATGCCAACGAACCATGCGAAGTTTGTCTGAGAGACTGTCAGGCAAGTGCAAGTCATCTCCTTTATCTTCAAAAGTCCACATCTGATAGATATTTTCTTTTTCATGGAAATCAGGATCTACATCTAAATCGGGATAAATTGGATTGATAGCTTCACTAATCATATCGGTACGAGTCGACAATTTGGCATCATGACTCCCAACCAAGCCATACTCTATTTCCTCTTGCTTAGCCCAAGAAATATACTCCTCAACATCTGACTTCTCAATCTGATGTTGATAAATAACCTGACCTTTTTTATCTTCGATATAAGCCCCATTTAAGGTCACAAAAAAGTCAGGATTCAGTTCACGAATCTCTGGTACAACACCAAAAATCCCCCGTCCAGAAGCAATACCTGTCAAGATTCCTTTCTCACGTAATTGCTTAAAAACAGTTGGGATTGAAGACGGAATAAAACCTGTCTTGGAATTTCGCAATGTATCATCAATATCAAAAAAGACAATCTTAATCTTTTTTGCCTTGTATCTTAATTTGGCATCCATCTCACTACCTCTTTCAATCTAACTCTTTCCATTATACCATAAAGTAGCTAAATCCCCTATTTTCAAAGAAATTCGCCATCTCTTATTCGAACTTCTTTGATAAGTACAGAACTAAATCATCATTATTTTGAATAGTAGCATTCATTTCCAAGGGTTGATTTCGATACCAGACACCTGTCCCATCTGGAATGTAGCCCCGTCTGATATACAATCTCTGGGCAGGTCCATAGCCTGAGTGCAAACCTACACCCAACGTCACTTTGTCTGAAAAAAACTTAACTCGATTTTCTGCCTCTTCTAGCAGTTGACTCCCAATCCCTTGATTTCGAAAAGGCTCAAACACATTAAAATCTGATAATTCTGGATAGACTTCTGCAAAAGGACCATGTTTAGCAGAGGGCAAAATGGTAACGTAGCCCGCTACAGCACCATCAATCTCTGCAACTAAGACTTCTCTCTCCCCACTTTCCTGTTCCAGAAAATATCTAGCCAAAATTTCCTCTCTACCAGGCCAACCTTGATTCATAAATCCATGAGATAAGGATTCAATATCAGACTTAATCATATTTCTAATCGTACAATTCATCTTTGACTTACCCACCTTTACTCTTTCTATTACTATTATAGCACGCCAAGGTCAGAAAAAAACTATCTCGTGAAAAAAGACCCGTCGGGGTCTTAATTCACTTTCTTGTTTTCAAGCTCATGAAAAAGAGGTCCACTGGACCTGAAAAAAAGACCCAACCGGGTCTTTTCTTTAATCTTCGTTTACGAAAGGCATCAAAGCCATTACGCGAGCGCGTTTGATAGCTGTTGTTACTTTACGTTGGTTTTTAGCTGAAGTTCCTGTTACACGACGAGGAAGGATTTTCCCACGTTCTGAAACGAAACGGCTAAGAAGCTCAGTATCTTTGTAATCAACATATTCAATTTTGTTTGCTGCGATGTAATCAACTTTTTTACGGCGTTTGAATCCGCCACGACGTTGTTGAGCCATGTTTTTTCTCCTTTATAATTTTAGTTGTCCATTAGAATGGTAAATCATCATCTGAAATATCCAATGGATTTGTTGCTCCAAATGGATTTTCATCACGTGAAAAGTCTGGCACTGAATTTGTAGGTGCTGAATAGTTTGCAGTTGGGGCAGAGTAAGCTCCACCTGTATGACCTTCACGCACACTACGGCTTTCCAACATTTGGAAATTCTCAGCCACGACTTCTGTCACGTAGACACGTTGTCCTTGCTGGTTATCGTAACTACGAGTCTGGATACGGCCTGTCACCCCGATAAGTGAGCCTTTTTTAGCCCAGTTAGCAAGGTTTTCAGCCTGTTGGCGCCACATAACGACATTGATAAAATCAGCCTCACGTTCGCCATTTTGACTCTTAAATGTACGGTTTACTGCAAGAGTAAAAGTCGCAACTGCTACATTTGATGGGGTATAACGCAACTCAGCGTCACGTGTCATACGCCCTACAAGTACAACATTGTTAATCATAGTTTACCTTCTTACGCGTCAGTTTTGACGATCATGTGACGAAGAATGTCAGCGTTGATTTTTGAAAGACGGTCAAACTCTTTAAGAGCTGCATCGTCGTTTGCTTCAACGTTAACGATGTGGTAAAGTCCTTCACGGAAATCTTTGATTTCGTATGCAAGACGACGTTTTTCCCAAGTTTTTGATTCAACAACAGTTGCACCGTTGTCAGTCAAAATAGAGTCAAAACGTGCTACCAAAGCGTTTTTAGCTTCTTCTTCAATGTTTGGACGAATGATATAAAGAATTTCGTATTTAGCCATTGATATGTTCCTCCTTTTGGTCTAATGACCCCAAGACTTTGCAAGGGGTAAGTGAGGTTCGCTCACAATAAACTATTATACTAGAAAAAAATTTTTTACGCAAGTAAAAACTCTGGAATTCGAAAAAACGCCACATGGGCGTTTTCCTGTTCTTATGGTTTAATACGGTGTAACATACGTGGGAATGGAATGGCTTCACGGATATGTTTTGTTCCTGCTGCGAAGGTTACCATACGCTCGATACCGATACCAAATCCACCGTGTGGAACTGTACCGTATTTACGAAGGTCAAGGTAGAATTCATACTCTGTACGGTCCATGCCAAGTTCATCCATCTTAGCGACAAGGGAATCATAGTCTTCCTCACGCATAGAACCACCGATGATTTCTCCGTAACCTTCTGGAGCAAGCAAGTCTGCACAAAGCACGCGCTCTGGATTTCCAGGAACTGGTTTCATATAGAAGGCCTTGATGGCTGCTGGGTAGTTCGTGACAAAAGTTGGCACACCAAAGTGGTTTGAAATCCAAGTTTCATGTGGTGAACCAAAGTCATCACCATGCTCAAGATGTTCGTAGTCAGCGTCTTCATCATTCTCATGTTCTTGCAAGAGGTCAATGGCTTGATCGTAAGTGATACGTTTGAATGGCTCTGCAATGTAGCGTTTCAAGAGCTCTGTATCACGTTCCAAGGTTTCCAAGGCTTGAGGCGCACGGTCAAGAACACCTTGTAGAAGAGCTTTCACATAAGCTTCTTGCAAGTCAAGCGACTCATCATGTGTCAAGTATGAGTACTCTGCATCCATCATCCAGAACTCGGTCAAGTGACGGCGCGTTTTTGATTTTTCAGCACGGAAAACTGGACCAAAGTCAAAGACACGACCAAGAGCCATAGCACCTGCTTCTAGGTAAAGCTGACCTGATTGGCTCAAGTAGGCTGGCGTTCCGAAGTAGTCCGTTTCAAAGAGTTCTGTTGAATCTTCTGCCGCATTTCCTGAAAGAATTGGGCTGTCAAATTTCATGAAACCGTTCTTGTCAAAGAACTCATAAGTTGCATGGATAATAGCGTTACGGATTTGCATCACGGCCACTTGCTTACGAGAACGGAGCCACAAGTGACGGTTGTCCATCAAAAAGTCTGTACCGTGTTCTTTTGGTGTGATTGGGTAGTCTTGAGATTCACCGATCACTTCGATGTCTGTGATGTCCAACTCATAGCCAAATTTAGAACGTTCGTCCTCTTTGACAATACCTGTCACATAAACAGACGTTTCTTGGCTCAAGCGTTTGATGACATCAAACTTCTCAAGTCCTACTTCTTCACCAAATTTTTCGACAAAGTTTGGTTTAAAAGCCACACCTTGGAAGAAGGCTGTTCCATCACGCAATTGCAAGAAGGCAATTTTCCCTTTTCCTGATTTGTTGGCAACCCAAGCGCCAATCGTCACTTCCTGACCAACATAGTCTTTTACATCAATAATCGTTACACGTTTTGTCATTATTTTTCCTTTTTCTTTTTTATTCTTTATGGCAAACCACTTCTATATTGTTCCCATCTGGGTCAATCACAAAAGCAGCGTAGTAAATCGGATGCTCACTGCGATAATCAGGAGCCCCATTGTCTCGCCCACCTGCCTCTAAACCAGCCTCATAACAAGCCTGAACTTCTTCCTTATTTTCTGCTAAAAAAGCAAAGTGAATAGGATCTTGTGTCCCCTGAGCCAGCCAAAAATCACCACCAGGATGAGGGCTGTTCGGGGCAAGAAAACTGATTAGAGAACTAGTCTTAAAAGCCAATTTATAGCCCAAAGGAGCGAGAAAACTCTTATAAAATCCTTCTGAAATTTGTAAATCCTTTACCTTAATCTCAAAATGATCAATCATTCTCACTACCCATAAATGCTTTCAAGCGTTTAACTGCTTCTTTAAGCGTGTCTAGGTCTGTCGCATAGCTGAGGCGGACATTTTCTGGTGCTCCGAATCCTGCTCCTGTTACCAAGGCCACTTCGGCTTCTTCTAGGATAGCGGTTGTAAAATCTGTCACATCTGTATAGCCTTTCATCTCCATAGCTTTTTTGACATTTGGGAAGAGATAGAAAGCTCCTTGCGGTTTGAGCACTTCAAATCCTGGCACCTCAGCAAGAAGGGGATAGATGGTATTGAGACGTTCCTCAAAAGCCTGACGCATGCTTTCTACAGTATCTTGCTCACCTGATAGAGCCTCAACTGCTGCATACTGGGCTACTGCTGACGGATTCGAAGTTGTTTGACCTGCAATCTTGGACATGGCAGCAATAATGTTTGCTTCTCCAACGGCATAGCCAATCCGCCAACCTGTCATGGCATAGATTTTAGACACACCATTGATGACCACTGTTTGCTTGCGAATTGCCTCAGATAGGCTAGAAATCGGTGTGAACTCATGACCATTATAGACCAAGCGCCCATAGATATCATCTGCTAGAATGAGAATATCCTTTTCTACAGCCCAGTTTCCGATTGCCAAGAGTTCCTCACGGGTGTAAATCATACCTGTCGGATTGGATGGCGAATTCAGCACCAAAACCTTGGTCTTGTCTGTGCGAGCTGCTTCTAACTGCTCTACGGTCACCTTAAAGTGATTATCTTCCTTAGCAGGAACAAAGACTGGCACACCTTCTGCCATCTTGACCTGGTCTCCATAGCTTACCCAGTAGGGGGTTGGGATGATAACTTCATCACCTGGATTGACCACAGCCATAAAGAAGGTATAGAGAGAATATTTGGCTCCAGCAGCGACTGTCACTTGATTTGGCGCTACAGAATAGCCGTAAAAGCGTTCAAAGTAAGTATTGACCGCTGCCTTGAGCTCTGGCAGGCCTGAGGTTACTGTATAAAAAGAAGCACGCCCATCTCGAATCGATGCAATGGCGGCATCTTGGATATTTTTTGGAGTAGTGAAATCTGGCTCACCCAAGGTTAGAGACAGGATATCTCTTCCCTCAGACTTGAGTGCTTTGGCACGAGCTCCAGCAGCCAAGGTCACACTTTCTTCCATTTCTAAAACACGGTTGGATAGTTTCATAGGCCCTCCTTATTGACCAATACTCCTGTTTCAAAATCTACTAGATAAAAATCAGAGCCTGACTTGACTTCCCAGATTGGTTTGTCTTGATAACGGCCAAAGGTAATCTTGTCAATCTCGCCAGCTCCTTTTTCCTTCGAAACAGCTTCTGCTTTTTCTTGTGAAACACCTTGATTTAGCTGATAAACGTAAATATTGTGGTCATCTTTTCCAATCAGGACAGCAAGTGCTTCTTGTTTTTTATTACGGCCAAGAACGCTATAATAGGATTCCAAGCCATTGTATAAGTCAACCTGATCAGCCTGCTCTAATCCTGCATACTGCTGAGCTAATTTTTCTCCTTCACTTTTAGCTGTTTGATAAGGTTTCATACTCAGAAACACTAGATACAGAAAGGAAGCACTGATAACCACAAACAAAATCGTCATCCCTAGACCATACTGCCACAGTAGATTATTTTTTGCTTTTTTTTGTCTTTTTTTCACTCGTCTATTTTACCATCTATTGGGCTTTATTACAAGTGAATGCAAGAACAATCGCACTTTATTTCTTCCTTCAAACAAAACCGATTTTGAAAGTGAAACAGTTCTTACTTTTTCAGTCACAAATGACTAGAGTTTCCGAAATTTTACAATTTTCAAATAAACTCTGAGCAAATTTCTTGCAAGTTGTTTTGCTTTGTTGTAATATATTTTATAACAACGAGAAAATTCTCGTAAATTTAAGAAAAAGGAGACACATCATGTCTAAAAAAGTATTATTTATCGTCGGATCACTACGCCAAGGTTCTTTCAACCACCAAATGGCGCTCGAAGCTGAGAAAGCACTTGCTGGTAAAGCGGAAGTTAGCTACCTTGATTATTCAGCCCTTCCTCTCTTCAGCCAAGATTTGGAAGTTCCAACTCATCCAGCTGTAGCTACTGCTCGTGAAGCGGTTCTCGCTGCGGATGCTATCTGGATCTTCTCTCCAGTCTACAACTTCTCTATCCCTGGAACAGTAAAAAACTTGCTTGACTGGCTATCTCGCGCCCTTGACTTGTCTGATACACGTGGCGCTTCTGCCCTTCAAGACAAGTTTGTCACCGTATCATCTGTAGCCAATGCCGGTCACGATCAACTTTTCGCTATTTACAAAGACCTCTTGCCATTTATCCGTACACAAATCGTTGGTGATTTCACTGCTGCACGTGTCAATGACTCTGCTTGGGCAGACGGAAAATTGGTTCTTGAAGAAACAGTCCTAAACTCACTTGAAAAACAAGCGGAAGACTTGGTCAATGCGATCAAGTAACTAACATAATAAAAGCGAACAAGACTACTTTTCTGACACTCAGAAGACTAGCTTGTTCGCTTTTTTTCTCATTTATAAACTAAAATAGCTGATGATACATATTGCCAAATACAAAATATCTGATTTCTATACTTCCTTAACAAAAACCAATTCCTGTGGCTGGGACAGATCTTCTCGGTAGGTAAATCCTGCAAAGCTTAAGCGACGAGCTTCCTCCACCGTCTGTACTTGATTTTCTATCAGGGCTGTCAGGAAGGCACCACGCGCTTTCTTGGAAATGGTTGAGTGAATTTTCAGCTGACCGCCTCTATCCTCCATAAATTTGAAGATCACCATTTTTTCTCTGATTTCCTTAGAAAATACCGTCTCAAACTCGGACGACAAGAGGGAGAAAATCACTTCTTCCTGCTTCACAGCTTCATCATAGGCTGCCTTCCAATGACTCTTTAAAGTCTTACCAGCGACTTTTAACTTCATCAAAAAGTCCAAACGGTGAGGGGCCATAGATGACAAGGCTGGAACGACACCGTACAAAGCCGAAGTAATAAAGACATGATTTTCAAGATAGGCTTGTTCCGCCTCGGTCAACTTATCTCGCTTGATATGGCGGTACATAAGCCCATCAAAAAGTTTAAGAGCTGGGTAGTGTTGAGCAGTTTGCCTTTTCAAAGCTTGGATATTTTGACATTCTTCCGCAGCCTTCTCGGCTGATACCTTATAAAAACTCTCCAATTGACTAGCAGAATAGAGGGCCAAGGCATCCAGCACGGCCTGACTTTCTGGTATTAAAGGTGTTGCCTCGATACTCGGCAAGTCTGTGTTCATTTCTTTTGCTGTAGGGATTAAAATTTTCATATTGATAGTGTAGCATATTTTTTAGCCACAACCAAGAAATTCATCTGATACTCAATGAAAATCAAAGAGCAAACTAGGAAGCTAGCCGCAGGCTGTACTTGAGTACGGCAAGGCGAAGCTGACGCGGTTTGAAGAGATTTTCGAAGAGTATGAAAAACCTCGGTTTGACCGAGGCTTCTCTATTTATTTGGGCCATCCTAACCAGATAGCCACGAGAACAAGGGCTGCGCCAGCTAAACTTGTTAAGATAGATAAGAATTTATCTTTTTTCTCCTTGAACTGAGAAAAACCTATCTTCAAAGCGAGCAGTCCAAGTAGCATTGAAGCAAGCATCAAATAAAAACCCATTTCTTTGTCCTCCATTAGTCTTAATTTATTTTATTATAACATATATTTCTTAAATAAACCTTTTTTATACTCAATGAAAATCAAAGAACAAACTAGGAAACTAGCCGCAGGTTGCTCAAAGCACAGCTTTGAGGTTGCAGATAAAGTTGACGTGGTTTGAAGAGATTTTCGCAGAGTATTACTGTACTTTAAAGGTCTTGAGATAGCTGTCTTTTCCTACTTGACCTTCGAAGGTTCTACCATTTTCAAGGTAAGGAAGGTCATCTGATACTGAGGCCTTAACCTTGTAAATCTTGCCATCAACTTTAAAGAAGTAGACGGTGTCGCCCTTGATAACAGCTGATTTGAGGTCTGCTACTACTCCCTTGATGCTTTCTGTCGTTGCATTGTCAATTTCAAGGTCGTTTTTATTGGCATACTTGCTGAGCATCTCTTCCACTGTAGTAGCTACGATAACATTTTGGTACTCGACTGCGTCTACTAGAGCATACTCTTTGACCAAGCCAGCATTGTCCTTCAAACCCATGATGTAGAAAGGCTTGTCATTGAGGTTGATGAGGATTGGGAAGGTTGCTTTGTAGGATTTCTCCTGAACAGCACCTTCTGCTGATTCACGGGCTGATTCTTCTGTCGCAGAAGCCAAGCTATACTTAGTAATTTCTCCTGTTCGCATATTTTCAAGGATGAAACCAAGATTACTCTCATCCGCATTAGCCGACGTCACACCTGTGTAGAGATAGATGTCATTACCGATAGACAAGTAATTATAGCCATTGGTAGTCTGGGTCACATTTTTCTTGGAAATCATGGCATTCAAGAAACCGTCCTTGTACTTGCCGTTGTAGTTGATTTGCTCAATGGTTTCCTCTGCTGGATAGATCCTATCCACCCATTCTGGAACATCTGATAAGCTGTATTCCTTGGTTTCTCCATTTGTAGCATCCAAGATAATGACTGAAGCAGGACGAGGAACCGCAAGTCCAAATTGCTTTTGGTAAACCGTTGCTACATAGAAAGGATTGCCCTCATCGTCCACCTCAAAAGATGGAGTTTTAAAGATTTTGGTCGGGTACTTCAAGCGCAGGTGACGTTTGACATCACGGTTAAAATACTCCGAGTCTGAATACTTGATTGGTGTCTTCAAGTCCACCAAATCCGCATTTCCAGTTACCATGTCCACCTTGATATACTCACCGATTCCCTTAGCTTGATTGTTAAACCACTTGATAGGGTCTGCGTATTCTAGTGGCGTCACTCGATAAGGTTTCCCATCAATTGTCAATTGGGTATAGGTATCTGCCGCTACGTACTGCGACACCTTATCTGTTAGGGAACCCAAGTAGCGGTCACCAATTTTTTCAGCAGTACTTCTATCTAAGATAGGAACCTTACTGGTGTCACTCTTAGGAAATTCAGTAAAGTCTTTTTCCGTAACCGTGACTACATTGGCATAATTTTTAGCCTGAAACATGCTGGAAGTTACCAAGGAAACCAAAGCTGCCAAGAGAAGAATTCCTCCAATCGAAGCTAACAGAATTTTCCCTAACCGATTGATTTTGAAACCCTCAAGATTTAAGGCAGCTTCCGCCTTACCGTGGCGCACATGAACCGTTTTGACAAGGTTTATCCCCTTGCCAAAGCCAAATAAGATTGCCACAACTAACAAATGCCCACAGAGGAAGAAGAGAAATTCCCAGCTGGTCAGGTTAAGGGGCGGTAAAAAGATATACCAGGTCGTTGCGATAAAAATAAGTTCAAAGACTATTCGTTTCATTTGCTTTCCTCCTAAATGATTCGTCCTTCCAAGTGATCCAGCTCATGCTGGCAAATCTGAGCTGGGAAGCCTGTCAAGGTAATGGTCTGTTCCTGCCACTTGCTGTCACGATAGGCAAGCCTTATGGTTTCATAACGCTTAGTTGATCTCACACCTACCAAGGACAAACAGCCTTCTTCTGCCTCATAGGATCCTTCAAAGGACAGAAGCACTGGGTTAAACATGACCACGGGAACCAAGCCAAGATTAAAGATAATCACGCGCTTTTGCACCCCAATCATATTGGCAGCTAGACCAATGCAGGTCTCACGATTTGCTAAGAGTGTATCCTGCAAATCTCTGGCAAGATAAAGGTCTTCCTGACTTGCCGGCTGAGATACCTGAGATAAAAACAAAATATCTTTTACAATTTTCTTTTCCACTTCCTCACACTCCTCTTGTTTTTTACTATATTATAACAATTATAGCACAAAAGCCGATAACTGCAAGCCCTTTCCCTCAACTGTAGCAAAAAGCCATCCGAAGATGACTTTTTTGCTACTTATACTCAATGAAAATCAAAAAGCAAACTAGGAAGCTAGCACAGGTTGCTCAAAACACNNTACGGCAAGGCGACGCTGACGTGGTTTGAAGAGATTTTCAAAGAGTATTAATTTCTTTATAAATTACTTCCATCCCACGCTTAACAGCTGGACGATTGGCAATTTTTTCTGCCCATTTTACTAAATTCTGGTAACTTGAGGCATCCAAGAATTTTGCAGAACCTTGGTAAAGTTTTCCTTGAACTAACTGTCCATACCAAGACCAGATGGCAATATCTGCAATCGTATAGTCATTGCCTGCAATATAAGGTTTCTGAGTCAATTCCTTATCCAATAAATCCAACTGGCGTTTCACTTCCATCGTAAAACGGTTAATAGGATATTCCAATTTTTCAGGGGCATAATTAAAGAAATGTCCAAATCCCCCACCTAGAAAAGGTGCAGCCCCAGCTTGCCAGAATAGCCAATTCAAAACTTCTACCTTTTCCACAGGATTACTTGGTAGAAAGGCTCCAAATTTCTCAGCAAGATAAAGGAGAATATGAGCAGATTCAAAGACTCTTACTTCTTCAGTTCCTGACTGGTCCAACAAGGCTGGAATCTTGGAATTTGGATTGAGCTTTACGAAGTCTGAACCAAATTGATCCCCATCCATGATAGCAATCTTATACAAGTCGTAAGCCGTTTCCTTAAAACCAGCCTCTAGTAATTCTTCCAATAAGATAGTGACCTTCACACCATTTGGTGTTCCCAGTGAATAAAGCTGAAAAGCTTGTTCTCCTTTTGGCAAGTTTTGTTCGAAACGGGCACCTGCTGTTGGTTTATTTAAGCCCGTAAAGGCTCCTTGATTACTAGCTTCATCCTGCCATACGGTCGGTAATTGATATGCTGACATCCGAAACCTCCCTTAAATCGCATTCTTGTCAAAACCGAGTTTGCGTTGAATAAACTTAACGATTTCGACGATGATAATCATTGAGAAGCTTCCAGCCATAACAATTCCCCATTGTGACAAGTCTAGTTTGGTTACGTGGAAGATTCCTTCAAGCGGTTCTACAGCGATTGTTGCCATGAGAAGGATAAAGGATACCAAGATGGACCAGTTAAAGGTCTTAGACTTGAATGGGCCAACTGTCAAGATGGATTGGTAGACAGACTTGACATTGTAGGCATGGAAGAGCTGAATCAAACCAAGGGTTGCAAAGGCCATCGTTAGGGCATCTGCATGAATAGCATGATTGTCACCCACATGAACTGGGTAAGCAATCGCAAGGCCATAAACACTCATAACAAGAGCTGCTTGGAGTACACCTTGATAAATGATAGAACTCAAAACACCACCTGAGAAGAAGCTTGCCTTGCGTCCACGTGGTTTATGATTCATGACACCAGGCTCCGCAGGTTCAACACCAAGAGCGATAGCTGGGAAGGTATCCGTTACCAAGTTGATCCACAAAAGATGAACCGGCTGTAAGACATCCCAACCAAACAAGGTTGATAGGAAGATGGTTAATACTTCAGCAGTATTGGCAGAAAGTAGGTACTGAATAGTCTTTTGAATGTTTGAGAAGACCTTACGTCCTTCTTCCACTGCGACGATAATAGTCGCAAAGTTATCATCTGCAAGAATCATATCAGAAGCCCCCTTAGAAACCTCTGTACCAGTGATTCCCATACCGATACCGATGTCTGCTGTTTTCAGAGCTGGGGCATCATTGACACCGTCACCTGTCATGGCAACGACCTTACCTTGTTTTTGCCAAGCCTTGACGATACGAACCTTGTGCTCTGGAGACACACGGGCATAAACAGAGTATTGACCAACAACTTTTTCAAAGTCTTCATCAGATAATTCGTTGAGCTCAGCACCAGTTAAAACGTGGTCTTCTGTATCGTTTGCATCAATGATTCCCAAACGTTTGGCAATAGCTTCTGCGGTGTCTTGGTGGTCACCTGTAATCATGATTGGACGAATTCCAGCTTCCTTAGCCACACGAACAGCCTCAGCGGCTTCAGGACGTTCAGGATCAATCATCCCAATCAAACCAGTGAAGATTAAATTATTTTCCAGCTCTTCAGAAGTGAGGTTTTCTGGAATGCTATCGATAATCTTATACGCACCTGCAAGGACACGCAAGGCTTGGTGGGCCATTTCAGAATTGTTTGTATGAATGAGGTTTGTGACCTTCTCATCAATCGGAGCAATATCCCCAGCCTTATCACGAAGAACACAACGTTTCAAGAGTTGGTCTGGCGCACCTTTAACAGCTACGAGGAAGCGTCCATCTGCAAGTGGATGAACTGTTGACATGAGCTTACGGTCAGAGTCAAATGGCAACTCCGCCATACGAGGATATTTGTCTAAAAATTCTTTGACATCGTAGCCCTTGTCCAAGGCATACTGGATAAAGGCTGTTTCGGTTGGATCACCAATCAGGTTGCCTTCCACATCGATTTTCGTATCATTGGCCAAGACAACTGAACGAAGGAGGGGCATTTCAAGACCCAGTTCAATGTCATCAGCTGAGTCATGTAGGACTGCATCGTAGAAGATTTTTTCAACTGTCATCTTGTTCATGGTCAGCGTACCAGTCTTATCAGAAGCGATGATTTCAGTTGAACCAAGTGTTTCAACTGCTGGCAACTTACGAACGATGGAATGTCGTTTGGCTAAAACTTGAGTACCAAGGGAAAGAACGATGGTCACGATAGCAGGAAGTCCTTCTGGAATGGCTGCAACGGCAAGGGCAACAGAAGTCAACAACTCACCAAGTGGATCCTTCCCTTGAATGAAGACACCCACTACAAAAGTAACAAGGGCAATGACCAAGATTGCATAGGTCAAGACCTTAGAAAGGTTGTTCAAGTTTTGTTTGAGGGGTGTATCCGTCTCATCAGCGTCTTGAAGCATGCCCGCGATATGACCAACTTCCGTGTACATACCTGTATTGACAACAACTCCCATCCCACGACCGTAGGTTACGTTTGAGTTTTGGAAGGCCATATTGACACGGTCACCAATACCAGCATCTGTCGCAAGCTCGACTGTCAAGTCTTTTTCAACCGGTACAGACTCACCTGTCAGAGCAGCCTCTTCGATCTTAAGAGAGTTGGCTTCTAGCAAACGTAGGTCTGCTGGTACTACGTCACCAGCTTCAAGGGCAACGATATCTCCAGGTACCAATTCTTTAGAGTCAATCTCAGTCATGTGCCCATCACGCAGAACGCGGGCTGCTGGACTAGACATGGATTTGAGGGCTTCGATAGCTTCTTCTGCTTTTCCTTCTTGGTAAACACCAAAGGCAGCGTTAATGATAACCACGGCTAAAATGATAATGGCATCTGCGATATCTTCCCCACCAGAAGTCACGACTGACAAGATTGCTGCTGCAACTAGGATGATAATCATCAAATCCTTAAATTGCTCGATGAATTTGACCAGGATTGATCGTTTCTCGCCTTCTTCGAGTTCATTGTGGCCAAATTCGGCAAGGCGCTTTTCCGCCTCACTTGATGACAAACCTTGCTCGGTCGCATCCACAGCCTTCAAGACCTCTTCAGGACTCTGAGTGTAAAACGCTTGGCGTTCTTGTTCTTTTGACATGTGTCTCCTCCTTGACATTGTGTGCAAAACAGACTCTCTTTTCCCTCATCGCATCTTTTCACGACAAACAAAAAGAGACCTGTTAATCATAACAAGTCTCGCTATTTAAGATAGGGCCGGAAAACATACTTTTCAGTATAAAATTCGGAATGACGACACTATCACAGGTTTCTGCCAGCTACTCCCTTGAGTAGTACTATTATACCAAATTTTGGGTAGTTTTAAAAGAGTAAAAACTACCTTATTTGAATTTTCCCTTGAAAACCAGTATAATGGTAGAATGCTATATGACTAGAAAGGAAGTTGAATGAAGCAATCTATCTCAAATCTCAAGTTAGCTGAACGTGGTGCCATTATCAGTATTTCAACCTACCTGCTCTTGTCTGCAGCGAAATTGGCTACTGGCCATCTTCTTCATTCATCCAGTTTGGTGGCCGATGGTTTCAACAACGTGTCGGACATCATTGGAAATGTGGCCCTCTTGATTGGAATCCGGATGGCACGCCAGCCTGCTGACCGAGACCACCGTTTTGGTCACTGGAAGATTGAAGATTTGGCTAGTTTAGTCACTTCCATCATCATGTTTTATGTTGGCTTCGATGTACTTCGGGATACCATTCAGAAGATTCTCAGTCGGGAAGAAACGGTCATTGATCCTCTGGGTGCAACTCTAGGAATTATGTCTGCAGCGATTATGTTTCTAGTTTATCTCTACAATACTCGCCTCAGTAAGAAATCCAACTCCAAGGCACTGAAGACTGCTGCCAAGGACAATCTTTCCGATGCTGTTACTTCACTTGGAACTACCATCGCCATCCTGGCCAGCAGTTTCAATTATCCTATTGTGGATAAACTGGTTGCCATCATCATCACTTTCTTTATCTTGAAAACTGCCTATGATATCTTCATCGAGTCTTCCTTTAGCCTTTCAGATGGCTTTGACGACCGCCTGCTTGAGGACTACCAAAAGGCTATCATGGAAATTACCAAGATCAGCAAGGTTAAGTCGCAAAGAGGTCGTACCTACGGTAGCAACATTTACCTTGATATTACGCTAGAAATGAATCCTGACTTATCGGTTTATGAGAGCCACGAGATTGCGGATCAGGTCGAGTCTATGCTGGAAGAACGTTTTGGCGTCTTTGATACCGATGTCCATATCGAGCCAGCACCTATCCCTGAAGATGAAATTTTAGACAATGTCTACAAAAAATTGCTTATGCGCGAACAATTGATTGATCAGGGAAATCAACTGGAAGAATTCTTGGCTGACGATTTTGTCTATATTCGTCAAGATGGAGAACAGATGGATAAAGAGGCTTATAAAGCCGAAAAAGACTTGAATTCTGCCATCAAGGACATTCAAATCACTTCCATCAGTCAAAAGACCAAACTCATCTGCTACGAGTTAGATGGCATTGTCCATACCAGTATCTGGCGCCGCCACGAAACTTGGCAAAATATCTTCCACCAGGAAACCAAAAAAGAATAGAGAAATCCTGTCCATGAGACGGGATTTTTCTATTCTTCTAGCTATCAAAGTCACTGAGATACTCATAGCGTTCGTATTTTTCAAGGAGTGCTTCGTTTTTCTCATCTAGTTCTTTTTGAAGAGTCGCTAGCTTACCAAAATCAGAGCCGTTGGCCTGCATTTCCTCTTCAATCGCAGCGATACGATTTTCCAAGTCTTCAATATCGCCTTCAATGCTTGCCCACTCCTGCTTTTCTTGGTAGGTCATGCGTTTCTTGTCTTCTCGAACCTTGACTACTTTTTCCTTTTCGGCCTTTTGCACTTGATTGGCCATCTCTGTTTCAAAGGTTTTTTCATCAAGATAGTCGGTGTAATGACCAAAGAAAGGACGAATCTTGCCATCTTCAAAAGCCAGAATCTTAGTCGCTACCTTATCCAAGAAATAGCGGTCGTGGCTAACTGTCAAAACAGGTCCCGCAAAGCCTTGCAAGAAATTCTCCAAGACTGTCAAAGTTGCAATGTCCAGGTCATTGGTTGGCTCGTCTAAGAGGAGAACATTTGGTCTTTCTAAAAGCAATTTGAGAAGATAGAGGCGTTTTTTCTCTCCCCCAGACAATTTCTCAATCAAGGTTCCATGCGTCGAACGTGGGAAAAGAAACTGCTCCAGCAACTCTGCGATGGAAGTCGTAGAACCACCGCTGGTCTTGACTTCTTCTGCCACTTCTTGCAGGTAATTGATAACTCGCTTGCTTTCATCCAAGCCCTCAATTTGCTGAGAGAAATAGGCGATACGAACAGTTTCCCCAATCACAACTTGACCTGCTGTCGGCTCAAGACTTCCTGCAATCAAGTTAAGGAGGGTAGATTTTCCAACACCGTTGTCCCCAACGATTCCAATACGATCTTTAGCCTGCACCAAGAGATTAAAATCTTGCAAAATAGGCTTGTTTTCATAGGCAAAGGAAACATCCTGAAACTCGATAACTTTCTTCCCAATCCGACTGGTTTCAAAGTTCATGGTCAAGTCTGTCTCAGCAGTACTGCCTGAAACTTCCTTTTTTAGGTCGTGGAAACGATTGATACGAGCCTGCTGCTTGGTCGCACGCGCCTGCGGTTGTCTGCGCATCCAGGCCAATTCTTGTTTGTAGAGTTGTTCTTTTTTGTGGAGAAGAGCCGCGTCGCGTTCATCCTGTTCCGCCTTTAGGCGAACATAGTCCTGATAATTGCCCTGATATTCGGTCAAGCCTGCGCGATCCAATTCGAAAATGCGAGTTGACAAAGCGTCTAGGAAATAACGGTCATGGGTAATAAAAAGGACGGTCTTCTTAGAATTTTTCAAAAAGAGGGTCAGCCACTCAATAGTCGCAATATCCAGATGGTTGGTCGGCTCGTCCAGCAGCAAGAGGTCGTGATTACCAAGAAGAACTTGCGCCAACTGGATCCGTCTTCTCAGACCACCTGACAATTCCCCAACAGGAGTGGATAAGTCCTGAATCCCCAGCTTGCTAAGAACCGTCTTGACCTGACTCTCAATTTCCCAAGCTTGGAGAGAGTCCATTTCTGCCATGACCCGTTCCAAACGCGCCTGCTTGTCCTCACTATAGTTGATCATGATCAATTCGTACTCACGAATGAGCTGAATTTCCTTGAGGTCGCTAGATAGAACCGTATCCAAGACCGTCTTACTATCATCAAAATCAGGATCCTGGGTCAAGTAACCAATCTGGTAATCATTCTTAGCCGAAAAGGGACTAACATCCCCATCAAAGCCAGAAACGCCAGAAAGAACATCTAAAAGGGTGGTCTTCCCTGTTCCATTGACACCAATCAGACCAATTCTATCCAAGTCATGGATGATAAAGGAAATATCCTTAAAAACAGTCTTGTCACCGACGGATTTACTTAGTTTTTCAACAATAAAATCACTCATTTTTTCTCCCTCAGGTAAGTATGGATGGCTTGACGGTCATTTTCCAATTCTCCATCGACAATGGCATACTCAATCTCTGTTAAAATCTCTCCCAAGTCTGGGCCCGGCTGATAACCATATTCCTTGATCAAAATACCACCGTTGATTTGGATTTCTTTCTTGTCATGAATGGTCAAACTCTGATAGGTTTCTGTGATGGCTTGTGGGTTGACTTCTTTTCCTTGGGCCTGACGAAGATTTTCAGCCTGTAAAAGTAAATCCAAGTCAAAGCGGTAACAATCGCGCTTGCTCAATTCTCCCTTTTCACGCAAGGCCAAAATAGTCAGCAAATCTTGTACCTGCTTGCCAAACTGACGTGAGGTCTTCCAAGCTTTCAAAAATGGCTGCGCATTTTCAATCTCCAAAGCCCACAGTAGAGCCGCCCAGGCTTGTTCAGAGGATTCAAAGGTGAAATTAGACTCCAAATCAAACAGTCTGTTGAGCTTGTCCTGGCTAGCTGCCATATCAGGGAGATAATCATAAGCTTGACTCTCAATCATGGAAGCCAAGCCCCTTCTCCAAAACGGAGCTAGCAAGAGTTTATCAAACTCAACGAAGGTACGCTCCACAGAAATTTTCTCCAAAAGCGGTGTCAAGGTCTTCATAGCTTCAAATGTTTCTGGCTCAAGTTCAAAGCCAAGACTGGCCTGAAAACGGAAACCACGCATAATCCGCAAAGCATCTTCGTTGAAACGCTCACTAGCCACTCCAACCGCCCTCAAGACTTGCTTTTCCAAATCTTCTAAACCATGAAACAAGTCAATAATTTCTCCTGTCTCGTCCAAGGCAAAGGCATTGACTGTAAAATCACGGCGCTTGAGGTCTTCTTCTAGCGAGCGAACAAAAGAAACCGCACTAGGTCTACGATAGTCCACATAGACATCTTCTGTCCGAAAAGTGGTTACCTCATACTCCTCATCCCCATCTAAGACCAAGACGGTTCCATGCTCGATTCCGATATCGGCTGTTCGCGGAAAAATCTGCTTGGTCTCCTCTGGATAAGAAGACGTCGCAATATCCACATCATGGATAGGGCGATTGAGGAGGGCATCTCGAACAGAGCCCCCAACAAAATAGGCCTCAAAACCTGCTTCTTTAATTTTTTCTAATACTGGTAAAGCCTTCTGAAATTCAGAAGGCATTTGCGTTAATCTCATAATAAGTGTTCTAATCCATAGACAAGCTCATGACGCTTGACAACTTCTTTAATTCCCAAATTCACCCCTGTCATGAAGGAGCTGCGATCATAGGAGTCATGACGAAGGGTCAATCCTTCTCCTTGATTGCCAAAGATGACTTCCTGATGTGCTACCAAGCCTGGTAAACGAACTGAGTGAATCCGCATGCCATCAAAGTCAGCACCACGGGCACCTGCAATCAACTCTTCCTCATCAGGCGCACCTTGCTGGATTGACTCTCGAACTTCTGCCATCAACTCAGCTGTTTTAATAGCTGTTCCACTCGGAGCATCCTTTTTCTTGTCATGATGGAGCTCAATAATCTCCACATGTGGGAAATATTTGGCAGCCTGCGTCGCAAATTGCATAAGCAAGACAGCACCCAAGGCAAAGTTAGGGGCAATCAAGCCACCCAAATCTTGAGCACGAGAAAATTCTTTTAGCTCTGCAATTTCTTCACTTGTGAAACCTGTTGTTCCAACTACTGGAGCAAAGCCATTTTCAAGAGCAAAGCGTGTATTTTCATAGGCAACAGCTGGTGTAGTAAAGTCTACCCAGACATCTGCTTCAAAACCGACCAAATCAGCCTTATCCTTGAAAACAGGAATACCCTGCCATTCTGATTCAGACTCAAAGGGATCCAAAACTGCTACCAAGTCCAAATCTGAATCAGCCAAGACCATCTGACAAGCAGCTTGGCCCATCTTTCCCTTAAAACCAGCAATAATTACTCGAATACTCATCTCTACTCCTGTCTAAGATACAAAGGACGTTGGCTGCCCATGAAAAATAGGGAATGGCGCTGACTTTCCACGAAAGGCAAGACAGGCATCTTTTTTCAAGAGGCAGGTAATCCATGTTCAATTGCTAAGATACAAAGCCTGTAGGAACACAAAGTGAAAATAGAAGTTCTGATCAAGAAGTGTCTACTCCTTGGAAAATCTATCTTTTTCACACAGGGTTCCAGGCGTGTTCAATTATCAAGATACTAAGGACGTTAGCTGCCCATGAAAAATAGGGAATGGCGCTGACTTCCCACGAAAGGCAAGACAGGCATCTTTTTTCAAGAGGCAGGTAGTCCGTGTTCAATGGCTATGATACAAGATTTCTTAACTAGCCTAGAAGCGCCAACTAAATCACTGGAATATAACCCAGAGCAATGCTTCCTGCACCTAGATGTGTCCCAATGACACTACCAAATGTAGCAAGTGAAATATCTGAACTCAAGCCTGACTCAACCAAGTGCTGACGCAATTCCTCAGCCTTTTCAGGAGCATTTCCGTGAATGACAATGACCCGATATTGGTCTGAAGCCGTTGTTTCCTTGATAATTTCAATTAAGCGTTTGGTTGCTTTCTTTTCAGTACGAACTTTTTCGTACACTTCAATCACACCTTGATCGTTGAAATAAAGGATTGGCTTAATGCTAAGCAAATTGCCCAAAATAGCAGCACCATTTGAAAGACGTCCACCTTTTACCAAATGATCCAGGTCATCTACCATGATAAAAGCTGACGTACGGCTGATTTGAATGGCTAGCTTATCCTGAATGATAGCAAAATCATCGCCCTGGTCACTCCAATTAAAGACGCTTTCAACCATGATACCCAGAGGAGCACTTGTAATCAAAGTGTCTGGAAAAGCAATGGTTAAGCCCTCATATTCATCTATCATATACTGGATATTTTGGTAAAAACCTGAAATTCCAGAAGATAGGAAAAGTCCCAAGGCATGTGTATAACCTTGTTCTTTGAGCGAAGTTAAGATTTCATCTAATTTGGCAATACTTGGCTGACTAGTCTTAGGCAATTCAGAAGCCTGAGCCATTTTTTGGTAAAATTCCTCAGCAGACAGATTGATGCTTTCGACATACTCCTCACCATCAATATTGACAGGAATATCCAAGACGTACAAATCTTCTCTTTGCAAGGTCTCTGCACTGAGATAGGCAGAAGAATCTGTGATAACAGCTAGTTTCATATTAGAACTCCAAATTGATTCCTGGTAAGTCTAATGCAATTTCAGTTACTTCGTAAGTCAAACGGTTGAGCATGTTCAAACTTGGACGAGCCAAAGTTTCCACTTCTTCTTGGTTCAATTCACTTGGTTCATTGACAATACGGCCATCGATATGATTTACCTGTGAAATGGTTCCACTGATGACAAACTTATCAAATACAATCATAAAGGTCAAGATGACAATCAAGGAAGTCACTTGATTTTCTTGATCATGTTGGAGCAATTGGAAGTTCACATCCACCTTAGTTTCAGGAGCTCCATTTTCATTTTCCCATTCAAAATTACGCGCATCAAAATGATACTGACTAACAAATTCTTGTTCACGTTTAAGATTCATGTCTTTCTCCCTTGGCTACAATATTATAAGCTATTGTACCATATTTTTTTATTTTCATCTAGTTTTCTAGGATTTAGTCAATCCCGATTTCAGCTCGAACTACGTCTGCGATGGTATCAACATAGTAGTCTACTTCTTCTGTTGTAGGCGCTTCTGCCATAACACGCAAAAGAGGCTCTGTTCCACTTGGGCGAACAAGGATACGTCCGTTCCCCGCCATTTCAGCTTCCATCTTCTCGATGATAACCTTGATAGCTGGCACTTCCATAGCCTTTTCCTTCATGGCATTTTCCACTCGGATATTAACTAATTTTTGTGGGTAAATGGTTACTTCTGCTGCCAACTCTGACAAGCTCTTACCAGTTTCCTTCATGATTTTGGTCAATTGAACAGCAGATAATTGGCCATCACCTGTTGTATTGTAATCCATCAAGATGACGTGCCCAGACTGTTCACCACCAAGGTTGTAGCCTGATTTTCTCATTTCTTCCACAACATAGCGGTCGCCAACTGCAGTGACTACCTTGTTAATACCTTCACGGTCCAAGGCCTTGTGGAAACCAAGATTAGACATCACAGTTGTCACAATTGTATTCTGAGCCAATTGTCCTTTTTCAGAAAGGTATTTTCCGATGATGTACATGATCTTATCACCATCGACGATGTCGCCATTCTCATCGACAGCAATCAAACGGTCACTGTCTCCATCAAAGGCCAAACCAATCGCTGACCCGCTTTCTTTGACCACTTCTTGAAGGGCTTCTGGATGGGTTGAACCAACATTAAGGTTGATGTTAAGACCATCTGGTGTTTCTCCGATAACCGTCAACTGAGCACCAAGATCAGCAAAAATCTGACGGGCACTGGTAGAAGCTGCTCCATTAGCTGTATCCAAGGCAACCTTCATTCCATCAAGAGGAGTTCCAGTTGAAACAAGGTAGCCTTCATACTTACGCAAGCCTTCTGGGTAATCTACCAAGGTTCCCAAGCCTTCTGCACTTGGACGAGGAAGAGTGTCTTCCGCAGCATCTAGCAAGGCTTCAATTTCTGCTTCTTTTTCGTCATCTAGTTTGAAGCCGTCACCACCAAAGAACTTGATTCCGTTATCAAGGGCTGGGTTGTGGCTAGCAGAAATCATGACACCGGCGCTTGCTCCCTCAGTTTTAACCAAGTAAGCTACTGCTGGTGTTGCCAGAACACCTAATTTATATACGTGAATACCAACTGAAAGGAGACCTGCTACTAGGGCAGATTCTAGCATTTCCCCTGAAATACGTGTGTCACGTCCTACAAAGACTTTCGGTGCTTCCGTTTCATGTTGACTGAGAACATAGCCTCCAAAACGTCCTAGTTTAAAGGCTAATTCCGGAGTAAGTTCTACATTAGCTTCTCCACGGACTCCATCAGTCCCAAAATATTTACCCATTTTTATAAAATCCTTTTCCTATTTTTAATTCGTTTTTGAACTAGTTGCTTTCGTTGACGAAGATGTCTCCGACGAACTGCTTGTAGTTGAATTTGATGTGCTTGAACTTGGTGCTACTGGTTTTGTAGTCACCTTCATTATTGTATCAAAGGGAGTGATAACTGCCGGTAAGACAACACCATTGCGGTCGATTGCCTGCAAAGGTACTGAACCACTGTAATTACCTGTTATGCGTTCGCTGGTTGGCAAGACAGCGATAATCTTATCAATTCTATCCAATGTCTCTTGGTCACTCGTAATCGACACTTCTTCATCTGACACCGTGACATTTTCAATCTGTACCCGACTATCAATTTGACTAGGGTCAATCTCTGGTACAACCTTTACCTTATTCTTCTGAGCCTTCTTACCAATCTTGACTGTAATTTTTTGCGGAGTCGCCACAGCGGTCAGCCCATTGGGTAAATCTTCAATGCTCAAAGGAACTTCAATCGTTCCAACACTGGCATCTGTTAGGTCAGCAGTAACCTTGAATTTACGTGTGCTTTCTTGCATTTCACTAGCTAGCGATAGGCGATTTGCACCAGTCAAGACCACTGATACTTCTGAAGCAAAACCGCTAATAAAATACTCATCACTATTATAGCGTATGTCAATAGGAACATTTGTTACTGTATTCGTATAGGTTTCCGTTTTTACCTGCCTAGCACTGGTACTGTTTTGAAAATTCGTCGCCGTAGCATATACAAATAAGACACAAGCAAAAAAGAGTGAGGATATGATATATAAACTATTTTTTCTCATGTTTCCATCCTCCTAGCAATCGTTCTTTAAAACTAAGACCTGCTTCCTCTTTTGGAAGTAAGATTTCACGTAATTCTGTTTCAAATTCATCAAGTGTTAAGTTGTGCTTAAAGCTTCCATTATAGGTTATCGAAATTCCTCCCGTTTCCTCTGATACGACAAAAGTCAAGGCATCTGAGACTTCTGATAAACCGATAGCCGCCCGGTGTCTGGTCCCAAATTCCTTGGAAATCCCTGTACTTTCTGTCAAGGGCAGATAGGCAGACGTCACAGCGATACGTTCTTCTCTGATAATCACCGCACCATCATGCAGAGGAGTGTTGGGAATAAAAATGTTAATGAGAAGTTCCGCAGAAATCTTAGCATCCAAGGGAATTCCTGTCGAAATATACTCCTGCAAGGTACGTACACGCTGAATAGCAACCAAGGCCCCGATTTTACGAGGACTCATGTATTCAACAGACTTAACAAAGGCACGAATCATCTGTTCCTCAGCACTAATAGGGGCATTGGAAAAGAAATCTGTCGCTCTTCCCAAACGTTCCAAACCAGTCCGAATCTCTGGAGAGAAGATAACAACCGCCGCAATAACCCCATAAGTAATAATTTGATTGATTAACCAAGAAATCGTAGTCAAGCCAATCATATTTGCAAGGATTTGAGCTAAAATAAACACCAAAACTCCACGTACCAAAATCATAATCTTGGTTCCTGCAATAGCTTTTGTAAAATGATATAAAATATAAGCAACAATCAAAATATCAATCAGATTGATAGCTATCGTCCATGGACTTGCAAACAAACTGGTCCAATATTGCAGATTGGATAATTGTTGAAAATTCATCCCTGATATCCTCCCTATCAAAACACTTTCGTCCTATTATACCATTTTCTGGCATTTTTTTCCCTATCCTAGTCCATTTTACATTGAGCAAAAATATGATACAATAAACTGACTAGAAAAAACAAAGGAGAAACCATGTCTCAACTCTATGATATTACCATTGTAGGTGGTGGTCCTGTCGGGCTTTTTGCGGCCTTCTATGCCCATCTACGCCAAGCCAAGGTTCAAATCATCGACTCTCTTCCCCAGCTAGGTGGACAACCTGCTATTCTCTACCCTGAAAAAGAAATCCTAGACGTACCAGGCTTCCCAAACCTGACTGGAGAAGAGTTGACTAACCGATTGATTGAACAGCTAAACAGCTTTGATACCCCTATTCATCTCAACGAAACGGTTCTTGAGATTGAAAAACAAGAAGAAGGATTTGTCATCACAACTTCTAAAGGGAGTCACCTGTCTAAAACTGTTATCATCGCTATGGGGGGCGGTGCCTTCAAACCACGTCCGCTGGAACTTGAAGGTGTTGAGGGCTATGAAAATATTCACTACCACGTTTCCAACATTCAGCAATATGATGGTAAGAAAGTGACGATTCTTGGTGGGGGAGACTCAGCTGTGGATTGGGCTTTGGCTTTTGAAAAGATTGCACCAACTACCCTTGTCCACCGCAGAGATAATTTCCGCGCCTTGGAACACAGTGTCCAAGCCTTGCAAGAATCATCTGTAACCATCAAGACACCATTCGTCCCTAGCCAACTCCTTGGAGATGGAAAAACGCTTGATAAACTTGAAATCACAAAAGTTAAATCTGATGAAACAGAAACGATTGACCTAGACCACCTCTTTGTCAACTATGGTTTCAAATCTTCTGTTGGTAATCTTAAAAACTGGGGGCTCGACCTCAACCGCCACAAGATTATTGTCAACAGCAAACAAGAATCTAGCCAAGCAGGTATCTATGCTATCGGTGACTGTTGCTACTATGACGGAAAAATTGATTTGATTGCGACAGGCCTCGGAGAAGCTCCAACTGCTGTCAACAACGCCATCAACTACATCGACCCAGAGCAAAAAGTACAACCAAAACACTCAACCAGTTTATAAAAAAGAACCACGAGTCACATAGGATTCGTGGTTTTATAGCTCTTCGGCTAATTTGTTTATCTTTCTGAGTCTGTGGTTGACGCCACTTTTGGTCAGAGGGGTGCTGAGGCTATCTGCTAACTGCTGGATAGAGTAGTCTGGGTGCTGAATCCGCAGTTGCGCTACTTCCTGCAAATCCACTGGTAAATTCTCTAATCCCATGATATCTTTGATTTTACTGATATTGTTGATAGTCTTCATGCTGGCAGAAACTGTCCGAGCAATATTAGCTGTTTCGGCATTATTGGCCCGATTGAGATCATTACGAGTCTCTCGCAAGATCTTAACCCGCTCAAAATCATCACGCGCCTGCATGGCTCCGATGACTATCAAGAAGTCCATAATATCTTCTGCTCGCTGGAGATAGGTCACAGCCCCCTTCTTGCGCTCAAGCACCTTGGCATCCAGTAAAAATTGCTGGAGAAGGGAGGCAATCCCTTGCGCGTGGTCCAGATAAACAGAACTGATTTCCAACTGGTACTTGCCTGACTCAGGGTCACGAATGCTCCCATTTGCCAAGAAAGCGCCACAGAGATAGGCACGACCTGCTTCCTCATCTGATAAAATCGCCTCATCAATACCTGTTTCCAGGCCAAAGAAGGAGTCGGCTAAGTGTAAGTCACTCAATAAATCCTGCACCTTTTCATCTGTAAAAACGGTATAGACCCGATTCTTGCGAAGATTGCTTCTCTGATGGTGTCGGATTTCCGATTTGATTTCATAAAAATGGAGAAAGGACTCATAGAGGTGACGGGCCAGTTTGGCATTTTCTGTCACGACGGACAAGGTCAAGCCCGAAGTCGAGAGACCAATACTGCCAGACATCTTGATAATGGCAGACAATTCATGTCGGCTTAGATGGTGCTGACCTAGGATTTCTTCTTTTACTGCTACTGTGAAACTCATTTTCTCACCTGTATAATCCGCATCAATTCATCCACAATCAAATCTCCATCGTGGAAGGCGCCTCCATTTTCCAGACGAAGGAAGTTGGATGAAATCACACGCGGAACTTGCTTACAAAGACCAGCAAAATCATGGTCCACCTGTACCAAGTATTCATCAAAACGGTTGGAATTCATGTATTCCTGAGGCACTTTTTCGATATTCACCAAGACAGTATCGATAAAAGGGCGACCAAGGTGACGATGCAAGACCTCCACGTGGTCACTATCTGTAAAGTGTTCCGTCTCCCCACGTTGGGTCATGATATTGCAGACATAGGCGATTTCTGCCTTGGTTTCCAAAAGCGCCTGCCCGATTTCCTTAATCACGATATTGGGCAAAATAGAGGTAAAGAGAGAACCAGGCCCGAGGACAATCATGTCACTTTCAAGAATGGTCTGCACTACTCGACGGCTGGCCAGAGGTGTATCATCGTTGAAGGTATTGGTCACATAGACATGGTCAATCATGCCTGGATGGTCTGCGATATGACTCTCTCCAGCCACTTCTGTCCCATCTTGAAAGACTGCATGCAAGGTCAAAGGATGGTCGCTGGAAGGATAAATCTTCCCAGTTGTATGAAAAAACTTGCTCAATAACTGCATGGCATTATAGGTCGAACCCTGCATTTCTGACAGGCCAGCGATAATGAGATTGCCCAGCGGATGTCCAGCAAAGGCTCCTGCATCCTCAGAAAAACGGTATTGAAAGACCTTTTCATAAAATTTTGGCATATCCGACATGGCCACAAGGACATTACGAAGATCACCTGGCGGTGTCAATTGCTGCATATTTTTTCGGAGTTCACCTGATGAACCACCATCATCCGCCACCGTTACGATAGCAGCGATTTCCACATCTTTTTCCCGCAGACTCTTAAGAATGACGGGGATCCCAGTCCCTCCACCAATCACCGTTATCTTTGGTTTTCTCATGAACGGTTTACCGTTTCCTTTCTCCGGTCTTTGTCGCGATGCCCTTCATTGACAGGCCAATTCTTGGATAAGTCCTGCGCCAAGCGTTTGGCAAAGGCCACACTACGGTGTTGTCCACCCGTACAACCCATGGCAATGGTCAAAACTGACTTTCCTTCCTTTTGGTAACTTGGTAAAATCGGCTCAATCAAGGCCAACAAATGTTGATAAAAGTCTTCTGACTCAGGATGGTTCATGACATAGTCATAAACAGGTTCATCCACACCCGTTTGGTTTCGTAGTTCTGGTTGGTAGTAGGGATTTGGCAAGAAACGGACATCAAAGACCAAATCCGCATCAATCGGGATTCCATATTTAAAGCCAAAAGACATGACTTCGATACGGAAAGACTGGGCTTGTTCTTGATCTGAAAACTGCTCTGCAATGGTTTTACGCAGCTCACGAGGAGTAAGTTCAGTCGTATCCACCACATTTTGGCTCATATTTTTCAAAGGTGCCAAGAGCTCACGTTCCAGCTTGATTCCATCCAAAATCCGTCCATCTGCTGCTAATGGGTGACTCCGTCTGGTTTCCTTGTAACGCGCGACCAATTCCTTATCAGCTGCATCCAAAAAGAGGATTTTGAAATCCAAATCATCTTGATTTTCCAACTCATCCAAAACAGCTTGAATCTCTGAGAAGAAAGAACGGCTCCGCATATCCACTACTAAAGCCAACTTATGGTCGTCTTCCTTTGTTTCCACCAGCTGCAAAAACTTAGGCAAGAGAGCTGGCGGCATATTGTCAATAGTGAAATAACCCAAATCCTCGAAAGACTGAATGGCTACAGTTTTGCCCGCACCACTCATCCCTGTCACAATCACCAAGTGAAGTTGTTTCTTTGTCATCTTTTTCTCCTTATATCAAAAGAAGTTTGGCAACACCAAACTTCAACTAGCTTATCCAATCTCTGCGATGACTTCGATTTCGACTTTTACATCACGAGGAAGACGAGCTACCTCCACAGCTGAACGAGCTGGAAATTCCTCTTTAAAGGCCGTTTGGTAAACCTCATTAAAAGGAACAAAGTCGTTCATATCGCTCAAGAAGCAAGTTGTTTTGACAACGTGATCAAAATCTGTTCCTGCTTCCGCCAAAATAGCACCAATATTTTTCAAGACTTGTTCTGTCTGTTCTTGGATTGTTTCTCCAACGATTTCCCCAGTTTCAGGAGAGAGAGGAACTTGACCGCTAGCAAACAAAAGGTTGCCAACGATTTTTCCTTGAACATATGGTCCGATAGCCTTTGGAGCCTTATCTGTATGAATTGTTTTTGCCATTTTCTTTTCCTCACAATTTTTCTAAGATTGCATCCCAAGCCTCATCCATCCCTGCCTTGCTGACAGATGAAAAGAGGATAAAGTCGTCACTTGGGTCAAAGTTTAATTTCTTTTTGATTGCTGATTCGTGCTTGTTCCATTTACCACGAGGAATCTTGTCCGCCTTAGTCGCCACAATGATAACTGGAATCTCATAATACTTAAGAAATTCGTACATCTGTACATCATCTGCTGACGGGTCGTGACGAAGGTCAACTAAACTGACTACCGCACGGAGATTTTCCCGAGTCGTTAGGTACTCCTCAATCATGCGCCCCCACTTTTCACGTTCCTTTTTGGAAACACGGGCATAACCATAACCAGGCACATCCACAAAGCGCATCTTGTTGTCAATGTTAAAAAAGTTGAGAAGCTGGGTTTTCCCAGGTTTCCCTGACGTACGAGCCAGATTCTTACGATTCAGCATAGTATTGATAAAGCTAGACTTGCCAACATTTGAACGCCCTGCTAGGGCAATCTCTGGCAGTTCATCCTGTGGGTAGTGGGATTTATTCGCCGCACTGAGCAAGATTTCAGCATTGTGTGTATTGATTTCCATAGTCACCTCTAGGCTGTTTCTAGGATTGGTTTATCCGTTCCATCAACAGCTTCTTTAGTGATGCGGACCAATTTCACATTTTCCTGACTCGGTACTTCAAACATGACATCTAGCATGGTTTCTTCAATAATCGAGCGAAGACCACGCGCCCCTGTCTTGCGTTCGATAGCCTTATTGGCAATTTCCTGAAGGGCTTCATCGTCAAATTCCAACTCGACATCATCATAAGAAAGCAAGGTTTGGTACTGTTTCACCAAAGCATTTCTTGGCTCTTTCAAGATACGAACCAAGTCATCAACCGTTAATTGCTCAAGAGCTGCAAAGACTGGCAAGCGTCCAATCAACTCAGGGATAATCCCAAATTTTTGAATATCTTCTGCGATGATTTCTTGCATGTATGAGCTGTTTTCGTCAATCGCCTTATTGTTTTGACCAAATCCGATGACTTTTTCTCCAAGACGTTGTTTAACGATTTCTTCAATGCCATCAAAGGCACCACCCACGATGAAGAGGATATTTTTAGTATCCACTTGAATCATCTCTTGTTGTGGATGCTTGCGTCCACCTTGAGGCGGTACGCTAGCAACAGTTCCCTCAATAATCTTGAGAAGAGCTTGTTGCACCCCTTCACCAGAAACGTCACGTGTGATAGACACGTTTTCGCTCTTCTTGGCAATCTTGTCAATTTCATCCACATAGATAATGCCACGCTCTGCACGTTCAATGTTAAAGTCAGCAGCCTGCAAGAGTTTGAGAAGGATATTTTCCACGTCCTCACCCACATAACCAGCCTCCGTCAGTGCTGTCGCATCCGCAATCGCAAAAGGCACATTCAGGCTCTTGGCCAAGGTCTGGGCAAGGAAAGTTTTCCCTGAACCAGTTGGCCCAATCATCAGGATGTTTGACTTCTGCAAATCCACATCTTCTGACTCTTCACGCGTATCGTGGAAATTGATACGTTTGTAGTGGTTATAAACCGCCACTGCCAAGGCACGCTTGGCACGATCTTGACCAATTACATAGTGGTTCAAGATATGGAGGAGTTCGATTGGTTTTGGCACCTCAGACAAGTCTGCCAAGACTTCCTCAACCAATTCTTCTCGAATGATTTCCTGAGCCAACTCCACGCATTCATTACAAATAAAAGCATTGTTGCCAGCGATTATTTTTTGTACTTCTTCTTGATTTTTGCCACAAAATGAGCAATAAACCATCATATCATTTTTTCTATTTGTAGACATGATTTCCTTCCATTCTATACTGTCATTCTATCTAAAATAAGGTCATGTAAAAAGCATGAATACTATTGACCAGATTAGTAAAGGCATTTAACCAGAGCAGGATAGAAAGCCCGTAACGCTTTTTACGAAAAGCCTGTGCTCCTGCCAGAAGGCAGATGAAACACAGAAAAGCCGTGAATAAACCAAATAAACTCCGTTCCATTAGACTTCCTTTCTCTTACGGTATTGGATGGTAAAATCATAAGGATTCTTCTCATCTTTACTATAGGATTTACTTGATACTGTCTCAAAAGGGGACAAGTCAAACTCTTCAGGGAAATAGGTATCTCCTTCCACACGAGCATGAATATGAGTCACAATCACTTCGTCAAGGTAGGGCTCAAAAGCCTGAAAAATCTGCTTCCCACCAATAATATAGAGATTCTTTTCTTGAGCCTGATACCAGTCCAAGACAGACTGGACATCCTGAAAAGTAGCCACCCCATCTATCTTTTCTTCCGTGTTACGTGTCAAAATCAAGGTCTCCCGTTTTGGAAGCAAGCGACGCCCCATCCCATCAAAGGTCACACGCCCCATCAAGATAGCATGATTCAGGGTTGTTTCTTTGAAGTGTTGCAGTTCTGCTGCCAAATGCCAAGGCAGACGATTGTCTTTCCCAATCACACCCTCTTCATCCTGGGCCCAAATAGCTACGATTTTCTTAGTCATGCTTCCATCCTTTTCACTGATAGTACTATTTTATCAAAAAACTCAAAAAAAGACTGGTTTGGAATAGCTTACAAAATAGAAAAAATCTGTAAGAAATTTCCTACAGATTTATCTATGTTGCCTTGTTTCTTACAAACCAGGTGCTTGTCCAAGTTCTGCGGCAAGCATCCAGATTGTTTTATCCGTTTCATTTTTAGCGTCTGAGAAGATACCATTTGTCACATCATCACCTTCTTCATCAGTAACATCCAAACCTTTTTGGAAAAGTTCTGACAAGTAACGGTAGATAACAAGGACACGTTCCAAACTTTCTTCAACATTGCGGTATTCACCAGCTTCTTCTTCGATTTCACTGTTTTGAAGGAACTCTGTCAAAGTAGAGTATGGTTTACCACCGAGTGTAATCAATCGTTCACTGATTTCATCTAAATGACCATCAAGAGCATCCATGTACTCATCCATTTTTGGATGCCATACCATAAAACCGCGTCCACGCATGTACCAGTGCACTTGATGCAAAGCAACGTGGGCTACGTACAAATCAGCAACAGCTTGATTCAAAACTTCCTTTGTTTTTGCCAATGCTACTGGCGCTGCTTTTGTTAATGTTGCGACATCTTTTGCTGCTTCTTTTTTCAATTCTACCATTTTATTTTACCTCATTCATTATTTTTATGTAACCACTTCTTAATGATTACTACCTTAGTATACTACTAAGGAAAACCAATAGCAAGCAAAATAACCCACATGAGAAAAGTTGCAATAGACTGATAATTTAAGAATTCTTTAGAAGACGAAAAGAGGGTTGGATGCTTATAGTCAATGGAAATCCATCAGCAAACTAGGAAACTAAACCCAGCTTGACCAAAGCACAAGTTTTGAGGTCGCAGGTAGAACTGACCAAGCTGATGTGGTTTGAAGAAATTCCCCAAGACTATAATAGATTGAAATAAGATGTAACCAAGTCGATTAGGAAAGACAAATGAATTTCTAAAAATGTTTTAGCAACCGCAATGTTCTGGTCTATATTCAATCTACTATATAATACTCTTCGAAAATCTCTTCAAACCACGTCAACGTCTCCTTGCCGTAGATATAGTTACTGACTTCATCAGTCTTATCTACAACCT
>NZ_VMKV01000034.1:0-14111 GCF_013276335.1 Streptococcus sp. 2100
TGTTCACGTAAGTTCTTTTTCCATGTGAAGAGAGTTCTGACGCCGACATCAAAAACCTTGGCTGCCTCGACATGGCTGTGCCCCCTCTTTGATGTAATCTAATGCTCGCTGTTTAAAATCTGTACTACATGCATAGCTTTATTATAACATGCTTGTTTGAAACTAAGCGACTATAAAATATTAGCAATAAGCTTATTTAGAGATTTTAATATAGGAGGTGAAAAATATAGAGCAACAAACTTTTATATCTATACTTTTGTTGAGAACTTAGAAAGTATAGGAGATAAACCGTCACAATGGAACTCTGATTTGAATCATTTACTCAATGAAGAGGGTATGTATCTGAATAAAGAGGCTTTGATTCATTTTGAGTATAATGAATCAGAAAAAAATATGGTATTATAAATAGGAAAAGGAGATAAATTATCATGGAAATTAATCAAGTAATCATTAACATTTCTGCTAGACATGTTCATTTAAAGAGGGAACATTTAGATATTTTATTTGGTGAAGGATACCAACTAAACAAGTTAAAAGATTTGTATCAGCCTGGTGAATTTGCTGCTGAAGAACAGGTTACAATTCAGTCGGCATCTGGCGAGATTAATCGTGTCAGGGTATTAGGACCAATTCGTCCTTATACACAAGTTGAGGTTTCTAAAACAGATTCTAGATTATTAAAGATAACTCCACCAGTACGTACTTCGAGTGAGATTGAAAACTCTTCACCGATTACCATTATAGGACCTAATGGAAGAGTTAATTTAGATGAAGGGTGCATTATTGCTAATAGACATATTCACTTTGCCACAGAAGAAGCTGAGGAAATGGGTCTTAAAAATGGAGATATAGTTTCTGTTGAAGTAAAAAGCGAAAAAAGTGCTACTTTGCATGATGTTCATTGCAGAGTGAGTGATAAATATAGATTGGAAATGCATATTGATACTGATGATGCGAATGCACTTCTTTTATCAGGAGGTGAGATTGGCACGATTATAAAAGAGTAGAAATGGAGATTATCGAAAGTTGATTAAGGCATTAATAATTAGAAATTTTCAAATGTATACTAGATTTTTTCCAGTAGCTCTATTCCTGAATCGATTGTTAGATGCCATTTTTCAGCTTTTAGGGTATTGGTTAATTGCTCATTATCTTTTTAATAACAAATTAGTAGTTAGTCAAGTAGAAGTGATTGATTATTTTACTTTCGCTGCTGCTGGGATGCTTTACTACAATGTTGCTGTTGCTATTTTGATGAATGTAGGGCGTTCATTGATGGTTGAGGTTCGAGAGGGAACCTTGGAAAGCTTATTTATAACTCCATATAGTATTTTCAGCTATTATATAGGCGTGTTCATTGAACAGCTTGGAAGAACTTTTATGGAGTTTTGTTCACTTTTTATTATTTCTATTTTGCTCGGTGCAAAGTTCATGGCAACTCCAATATCCTATTGGCTGTTGAGAGTTATGTTGTTATTGTTTTAATATCATTTTCTATGAGTGTTTTTGTTGCTAACATAATGCTCTGGTTAAGAGATACATTTATAAGTCAGAATACGTTATTTATTTTGATATTTTTAGTATCTGGTGTTACATTTCCTAGGACAGTGCTTCTTGATTTTCTAAAATGTGTTGGTGATTTATTACCAATTACTTATGGCTTAGAGATAGTTAGACTAATATCTTCTGGAGATTTGGAATCGCTTCAACTATGTCTATTGATTTTTAAAGTTTTACTTCTCTCATTAGTTTTTATTGTGATTGGCTTGCTCAGTTATAAAAAGATGGAGAAGAAAGTGATCGAATATTTAACAATTTAGGAGAATTCCGATGTTAGAAGTAAAAAATGTATCTAAAAGTTATCTTACAAAAACGAAGATTAATTTACTAAAAAGAAAAAGTAAGCTATTAATAATGTTTCATTAAAAATTCCAAGAGGAAAAATAATTGGAGTTTTAGGAGAAAATGGGGCAGGCAAAACAACCTTAATAAAAATGATGACAACGCTTCTAAAACAAGATTCAGGAGAAATTACAATTAATGGAATTGATATTAATGATAATTTAAAGGATACTCGAAGTAAAATCAATGTTATAAGTGATGGAGAGAGAAATCTTTTTATATGGTCTAAAATTGATACTTCAATTTCATATGACCACTTATTGAGAAAATTAACATCTGAATATGATGTATCAGAGAAAAAAGCAGATAAAGACTTGAAAAGAATTATTAACCAATTTAGTGAACTTGAGTTTGTTTCAGTTAAGGGAGGTTAATGTTGCTTTTTCTGAAATATATTTAATGCTTATATCGAAAATACTTAGAAAAGTCTTGAAGTTTTGTGGCTCTTTATCAACTTGTAGTGGGGTGATGAAAAGAGTGGTTAATACTAGACATACTTCAAAAAGCATTGTACGATAGTAACATGAAATTAGCTAAACAAGAAATCACCTTTCTCTTTAAAGACCTTACTAAGCCTCTAACACAAAGTCTTCCAATCGTTCTGCTTTGTTTGATGGGAAAATCCTATCAAGAGATGATAGAGCGTCTAGACTGTAGTTTGGTGAAATTTAAAGAAGGATGAGGAGTTAGGTTCGGACTCTCTCCTTCAAGAAAGACGTGGTGGTTGTAACCACGTTTATATGACAGTCAAGGAATAGATAGTTTTCCGGTCATTTGAAAACTTCAGAGGAAGAGGAAGTTGTTACAGTAGATTTCCTGCAAAATCTAGATTGAATTGTAATAAAAATGAATTCATTGCTTATAACGTACCGGACTAGGATATACAGGCCGTTGTAGGACAAGTGTTCTAGAGATTGTTTCTCAGGAGGTTTAGTGATACTCCATTTCTTCAGTCCTATCAAAAGGAGATTAGTCGTTCCTACACAGGTGATGCTTTCTGTCAACTGTTGAAGCGACATAGCTGGCGCACTGTTGCCCTAGATCCTAAGAAAGCAGGCGCTCAAACCATTGCCGCGTCTAAACATCCCATCTCTATTCAAGAAGGTAAGAAAACGCTTTAAAGATAGTAGATGCTTTCGTAAGCTTGGGTTCATGCATCAAAGATGAGGCTGGTTTCGGATAGGCAGTAAACTAGGATCTTGTTAGCCACCTAAAGGAATAGGTCCTCCTGTCCATAGTCATTCCGTGCATGAATTCTCTTACTGTTAGAGAGCTGTTGATGCTTATAGAGGAGCATCCTTTTTCCTGCTTGCCGGAGGATGCCATACTGAATGGAGGAAAGCTTGTTTACAAGAACTGTCACAGGCCTATCCAACTGATTTTATTTTACTAGTCATGGATCATGCCCTAGGGCATCCATCAAGTAGCTTAACTATTCCAAATCATATTGGCTTTCCCTTTATTCCCCCATACAGGCCAGAGATGAATCCTATTGAACAGATGCAGAAAGAGCTTGGTGAAGGTGGCTTCCAGAATAAAGCATTTCAAACCTTGGAAGCTGGCATTGATACATTTCAAGAGATCATACAAGGATTAGAGAGGAGTGTTGTAAAGTCCATCGTTAAAAGAGAATGAACCAGAATGCTTTTTGAAAATAGATATGAGTATTAGTTGAACTGCCCTATGCCGAACGGCACCTACGGTGGTGTGAGAGGGACTAGTCTTAGCCCCTACTCGATTCAATCTGTACCCACACAATTCTTCTTTTTTTATCTTGTGATTCACTCTGTTCTATTTTAAAATGAAATGGTAGCTACCAATATAAATGATGAGGATAAAACAAATGACTGAAAATCGTTATGAATTAAATAAAAATTTGGCACAGATGCTCAAAGGTGGGGTTATCATGGACGTTCAAAATCCTGAACAGGCTCGTATTGCAGAGGCTGCTGGTGCGGCTGCTGTTATGGCTTTGGAGCGGATTCCAGCTGATATTCGTGCAGCTGGTGGTGTTTCCCGTATGAGTGATCCAAAGATGATTAAGGAAATCCAAGAAGCGGTTAGCATTCCAGTGATGGCTAAGGTTAGAATCGGGCATTTTGTTGAAGCTCAGATTTTAGAGGCTATTGAGATTGACTATATCGATGAGAGTGAAGTTTTATCTCCAGCTGACGATCGTTTCCATGTGGACAAGAAAGAATTTCAAGTACCTTTTGTCTGTGGAGCTAAGGACTTGGGGGAAGCCTTGCGTCGTATCGCTGAAGGTGCTTCCATGATTCGTACTAAAGGAGAACCGGGTACAGGAGATATTGTCCAAGCTGTTCGCCATATGCGTATGATGAATCAGGAAATTCGCCGTATTCAAAACCTACGCGAGGACGAACTTTATGTTGCTGCCAAGGAATTGCAAGTCCCTGTAGAATTGGTTCAATACGTCCATGAACATGGGAAATTGCCAGTTGTAAACTTCGCAGCTGGAGGCGTTGCAACGCCAGCAGATGCTGCACTTATGATGCAATTAGGGGCAGAGGGTGTATTTGTCGGTTCAGGTATTTTTAAGTCAGGCGATCCTGTTAAACGAGCGAGTGCCATTGTTAAGGCTGTGACTAACTTCCGTAATCCTCAAATCCTAGCTCAAATCTCTGAAGATCTAGGAGAAGCTATGGTTGGTATCAATGAAAATGAGATCCAAATTCTCATGGCTGAGCGAGGAAAATAGATGAAAATCGGAATATTGGCCTTGCAAGGTGCCTTTGCAGAGCATGCAAAAGTGCTAGATCAATTAGGTGTCGAGAGTGTTGAAATCAGAAATTTAGAGGATTTTCAGAAATCTCAGAGTGACTTGTCGGGTTTGATTTTGCCGGGTGGTGAGTCTACAACCATGGGCAAGCTCTTACGAGACCAGGACATGCTGATTCCCATTCGAGAAGCCATTCTATCTGGTTTACCAGTATTTGGAACCTGTGCAGGCTTGATTTTGCTGGCTAAGGAAATTACTTCTCAGAAAGAGAGTCATCTAGGAACTATGGATATGGTGGTCGAGCGCAATGCCTATGGGCGCCAATTAGGAAGTTTCTATACGGAAGCAGAATGTAAGGGAGTTGGTCAGATTCCAATGACCTTTATCCGTGGTCCAATTATCAGCAGTGTTGGAGAAGATGTAGAAATTCTAGCAACAGTGAATAATCAAATCGTTGCAGCCCAAGAAAAAAATATGTTGGTAACTTCTTTTCATCCTGAATTGACTGATGATGTAAGCTTGCACCAGTACTTTATAAATATATGTGAAGAAAAAAGATAGTAAAAAAGCGCAAAAAATCACTTCCTGTGCTATACTATAATTGAAATTTTTTTAGTTTTTGCGTTAGAAATGTTTCCTCAGTCCTAGCGCCTTTTCTTTTTGATAAGTATGCTTGGTGGAGAGTAGTTTGTAAATGATTCTGAAGATCTTATGAGCACAAGCAATGACGGCTTTCATATTGCTTCCTCTTTAGGAAATTCGATTATAAAACTCTAAGCAGGCTCTGCCTGCTTAGAGTTTTACATGTAATAAACAATGGCGATGTATTGGAGTGCGGACGCAGCTAGGATAAAGAGATGCCAAATCATGTGGAAATAAGGTTTTTTCTTGGCGTAAAATCCAGCCCCAACTGTATAAGAGAGTCCGCCAGTTACCATGAGACTCCAGAAAATTGGTGTCGTTTGACTGATAATGGCAGGAATGATAGCCAGAACCAACCAGCCCATAATCAGGTAAAGAGCAAGGCTAAATTTTTCATTGACTTTTTTAGCAAGGATTTTATAGAGAATACCAAAGATGGTCGTTCCCCATTGGATAGCAATAATCAGATAGCCAAACCAGTTATTCATCAAGGTTAAGACGACTGGCGTATAAGAGCCTGCGATAGCCACATAAATCATAGAATGGTCAATAATTCTCAAGACGTATTTGTGGGTCGAACCATAGGCCATAGAGTGGTAAATGGTGGATGAGAGGAACATGAGAAAGAGACTGATAACGAAAATGGAAACGCCGATAGAGGATAAAAAGCCATGTGCTTCGTAACTATAGGTGGATGAAATAGGGAGTAAGATGAGCATGATGACTGCACCCACAGCATGGGTCACACTATTAGCAATCTCTTCTCCGAAACTGAGTTGTTTGCTGAGTTTAAGACTAGTGTTCATTGGATTACCTCCTCTTGAGTATGATGGATTAAGGCTAGGGTTTGATGATAGAGTTTAACGGTTTGGCAGCTGGTTTGGATGATAGGGTTAGCTGGGTCAATTCCTTGGTTCATGTAGTTCACAAAAGCATCGTAGAGTTGCTCTGAACTTGCTTGACTTTGTAGAGTATTCAGTGTCTGAGCGATTTCTTGAATCGAAAATACAGACTTGAGGGTTGTGATAGCAATCAGACGGGCAATCTGTTGACGTTGGTATTTTTTCTTGTCAGGTTTTGTCAGGTAACCATGTTTGACATAATTGTTAACCATAGATGCTGTCAGGCCTTTGTCTTTATCAGGAGAGATAGGGGCACAGACCTGATTGACATAGAGTAAAACCTGGTCCAGATAGAGGTCAATATTTGGAATTTCTGCCCATTTTGGGTAGGAAAAGGTAGTTTTCATTTTCAACTCCTTTTTATCTAGTTTTAATAACTAGATTATAAAATAACAAAAACAGAAAGTCAAGTTTTAACTGCTTGTAGAAAGACTTAAATTATGCTAGGATGGGAGAAACTAGTCAGAAATGAGGAGAAAAGATGGAGATTCGTTTAGCTTTTCCAAATGAAGTAGATGACATCATGCAAGTGATGGAGGATGCTAAAAAATGTTTAGCGGATGCTGGTAGTGACCAGTGGCAAAATGGTTATCCAAATGCTGATATTATTATTGAAGATATTATCTCAGGTCAAGCCTATGTAGCCTTGGAAGAGGGAGAACTACTAGCCTATGCTGCTGTGACCAAGAGTCCAGAGGCAGCCTATGAAGCCATTTATGAAGGCAACTGGCAAGTTGGGGAGTCAGAGTACCTAGTCTTTCACCGTATTGCTGTGGCAGCAGATGTGCAGGGACAGGGAGTTGCTCAAACCTTTTTAGAGGGCTTGATTGAAGGTTTTGATTATCTAGATTTTCGCTCAGATACGCATGCTGAAAACAAAGCTATGCAGCATATTTTTGAAAAACTCGGTTTTAAACAGGTTGGTAAGGTTCCAGTTGATGGCGAACGCTTGGCCTATCAAAAATTAAAGAAATAATGCAAAAGAAGTATGTAAAAATGCTCTATTCTTCGCCGATTGGCTCCCTTTCTCTCGTAGCTGATGACCATTATTTGTATGGAATTTGGGTTCAGGAGCAGAAGCATTTTGAGAGGGGACTAGGAGATGAGACGATAGAAGCAGTTGTTAGTCATCCCATTTTAGACCCAGTTATTACTTGCTTAGATGCTTACTTTAAAGGCAAGCCTAAGGATTTATCCGACTTGCCCTTGGCTCCAATTGGAACGGATTTTGAAAAGCGAGTTTGGGACTATTTACAGGGAATTCCTTATGGTCAGACAGTGACATATGGGCAAATAGCCCAAGACCTGCAAGTGCCTTCTGCTCAAGCAATTGGTGGAGCGGTAGGACGCAATCCTTGGTCTATTCTAGTACCTTGTCACCGTGTGCTGGGAGCAGGCAAGCGTCTGACTGGTTATGCCGCAGGAGTGGAAAAGAAAGCCTGGCTCTTGGAGTATGAAGGCGCAGATTTTAAAGATATAAATAATAGAAAGTGAAAGACATGTTAGAATTTATCGAATACCCAAAATGTTCAACTTGTAAAAAAGCAAAACAAGAATTAAACCAACTCGGTGTGGACTACAAAGCCGTCCATATCGCCGAAGAAACACCTAGCCAAGAAGTTATTTTAAACTGGCTGGAAACCTCAGGGTTTGAATTGAAGCAATTTTTTAACACCAGTGGAATCAAATACCGTGAATTAGGGTTAAAAGATAAGGTAGGAAGTCTGTCAAACCAAGAAGCAGCTGAGTTGCTAGCAAGCGACGGCATGTTGTTAAAACGGCCAATTTTAGTAGAAAATGGAACTGTTAAACAAATCGGTTATCGAAAACCTTATGAAGAATTGGGATTGAAATAGTTTTTACTTATCTCTCTGATAGATAAAATATATAACCTCCCTGTTTTAAAGTATGATAAACTAGTAGGTAGACAAAGACTGTATCTGACCGTAGCAAATAATTTCATTGACGGCAGAAGTATGGTAGAATGAATCATTATCAGGAGAGGATGTTTTTATGAATGTTACAACGATTTTAGCATCAGATTGGTATCAAAACTTGATGCAATTGATTCCGGATGGCAAGCTTTTTAGCTTGCGTTCGGTCTTTGATGGAATTCCGAGAATTGTTCAACAACTTCCAACAACGATTATGTTGACAATTGGTGGTGCCTTTTTTGGCTTGGTTTTGGCGCTTCTTTTTGCCATTGTGAAGATCAATCGTGTCAAGATTTTATATCCCTTGCAGGCCTTCTTTGTTAGTTTCTTAAAAGGGACACCGATTTTAGTGCAGCTCATGTTGACCTACTACGGAATTCCTTTGGCTTTGAAAGCTCTCAATCAGCAATGGGGAACTGGTCTCAATATCAATGCGATTCCAGCCGCTGCTTTTGCGATTGTCGCCTTTGCCTTTAATGAGGCAGCTTATGCTAGTGAAACCATTCGTGCAGCCATTCTCTCAGTTAACCCTGGTGAGATTGAGGCGGCACGCAGTCTGGGTATGACCCGAGCGCAAGTTTATCGACGAGTGATTATTCCAAATGCAGCAGTTGTGGCAACTCCAACCTTGATTAACTCCCTCATCGGCTTGACCAAGGGAACTTCCCTAGCCTTTAGTGCGGGTGTTGTGGAAGTCTTTGCCCAAGCTCAGATTTTGGGTGGTGCCGATTATCGTTATTTTGAGCGCTTCATCTCCGTTGCTCTTGTTTATTGGGTAGTCAATATCGGAATTGAGAGCCTTGGTCGTTTCATCGAGAGAAAAATGGCTATTTCTGCACCAGATACAGTGCAAACAGATGTGAAAGGAGACCTTCGTTAATGATTAAGATTTCGAATTTAAGCAAATCCTTTTCAGGACAGACTGTCTTGGATCATCTGGACTTGGATATTCAAAAAGGGGAAGTTGTAGCCTTGATTGGTTCTTCAGGAGCTGGAAAATCAACCTTTCTTCGCAGTCTCAATTATCTTGAAACACCTGATAGTGGCTCGATTCAGATTGATGATTTCTCGGTTGATTTTTCTAAAATCACTCAAGAAGAAATCCTTGCCCTACGTCGCAAGTTATCTATGGTATTTCAGCAGTTTAATTTGTTTGAGCGCCGTACAGCACTTGATAATGTGAAAGAAGGCTTGGTTGTTGTCAAGAAATTATCTGACCAAGAAGCGACTAAGATTGCCAAGGAAGAGTTGGCTAAGGTTGGGCTTTCTGATCGTGAAAACCATTACCCTCGCCATTTATCAGGTGGACAAAAGCAACGGGTTGCCTTGGCGCGTGCGCTTGCTATGAAACCAGATGTCTTGCTCTTAGATGAACCAACTTCAGCCCTTGACCCAGAATTGGTCGGTGAAGTAGAGAAGTCTATTGCAGATGCTGCTAAGTCAGGTCAGACCATGATTTTGGTCAGTCATGACATGTCCTTTGTAGCCCAAGTGGCTGATAAGATTCTCTTCTTAGATAAGGGGAAAATCATCGAGTCTGGAACACCAGATGAGATTATCCACCATCCTAAAGAAGAGCGGACAAAAGAATTCTTCGCTAGTTACAAACGGACTTATATTTGATATAATAGATAAAGAAAAACTCAGTTAGCTGGACTAGCTGAGTTTACTCTTTAAAAAAGATAGAAATGAGAGAAATCATGCTACTGCAACTATTTTCTTTATATTTCGAGAGTTTGATCTTAACCACCATCCTCGTCCTGATTTTTTTAGGAATTTGGATTGGACTGAGAGCCATGTCGGGAGTTGATAAGACAGCCAAGGCTCGCCAAGCCCATCTCTATGATATGATTATGATTGGGGTCTTGGTTGTTCCAGTATTATCCTTTGCGGTTATGAGTTTAATTCTTGTTTTCAAGGCATAATCCTTGCGTGATTGACAAGAAAGAGTTAGAATAAAGATAGTTACAACAAGAAAGAAGGAAACTATATGTACGATACTATTATTATCGGTGCTGGACCTGCAGGGATGACTGCAGCCTTGTATGCTGCTCGAAGCAATTTGAAAGTAGCTTTGATTGAAGGTGGTCTGCCAGGTGGTCAGATGAATAATACATCTGATATCGAAAATTACCCAGGATATGCTAATATTAGTGGACCTGAATTGGCAGAAAAGATGTTTGAACCGCTTGAAAATCTCGGTGTTGAGCACATTTATGGATATGTTGAAAATGTCGAAGACCATGGTGATTTTAAGAAAGTGATGACTGACGACCAAACATATGAAACTCGTACCGTTATCGTAGCAACTGGTTCTAAACACCGTCCTTTGGGAGTACCTGGAGAAGAAGAACTGAACAGTCGTGGTGTTTCTTACTGTGCCGTGTGTGATGGTGCTTTCTTCCGTGACCAAGATTTGTTGGTAGTTGGTGGTGGAGATTCAGCTGTTGAAGAAGCCCTCTTCTTGACTCGTTTTGCTAAGACTGTTACCATTGTTCACCGTCGTGACCAACTTCGTGCTCAAAAGGTTTTACAAGACCGCGCCTTTGCGAATGAGAAAATCAGCTTTATCTGGGATTCTGTAGTGAAGGAAATCAAGGGTGAAAACCGAGTAGAATCTGTCGTATTTGAAAATGTGAAAACAGGTCAAGTGACAGAACAAGCCTTCGGTGGCGTCTTTATCTATGTTGGATTGGACCCTCTTAGCGATTTTGTTAAAGAATTGAATATCCAAGATCAGGCAGGCTGGATTGTGACAGATAACCACATGAAAACTGCAGTTGACGGTATCTTTGCAGTTGGAGATGTTCGCCAGAAAGACCTTCGCCAAGTAACAACAGCGGTTGGAGATGGAGCTATCGCTGGTCAAGAAGCCTATAAATTTATCACAGAACATAGTTAATCATAAAAAAGTTTCCAATCAGATGACTGGAAACTTTTTTATAGTCTGTTTCGGAAAACTTCGTACATGAGAATGGCCGCAGCAACACTGGCATTAAGGCTTTGAACATGGCCATTCATGGGAATGGTAATCATTTCATCGACCTGTTTTTTAATGTTGCTAGAGATGCCTTTTCCTTCATTTCCGATGATGAGGGCGATTTTCCCTTTTGTATTCCACTTATGGCAAGGAGTACCGTTCATATCCGTTCCAAAGGTCCAGAAGCCTTCATCCTTGACTTTGTCCAGAGTTTGGCTCAGATTGGTCACTCGGGCGATGGGAACGTGCTCGATAGCACCTGTGGCCGTTTTGGCAACGACGGGGGTAACACCTACAGCACGGTGCTTGGGAATGATGACACCTGAAACATTGGTCGCATCGGCTGTTCTCAGGATGGATCCTAGGTTGTGAGGGTCAGTCAAACCATCCAGAATCAATAGCAAAGGATTTTCTTCTTGGCGTGTTTTGGAAAGGATGTGATCTAGCTCGCTATAGGCAAATTCGGACACTCGTAAAACAAAACCTTGGTGGACAGCACCTTCAGTCATCTCAGAGAGGGATTTTTTTGAGGTCCAAGAAATGGACACCTTCTTTTCTGTAGCCAGTTCCTTGACTTTCTCAAGATTCTTACCTCGGAGATTTTCTTGGAGGTAGAGTTTGTTTCCAGTATTTGCAAGGAGGGCTTCGGTAACGGCGTGGACGCCATAGACAATATCATTTGTTTTCATGCCTCTATTATAACACAAAACCCCGTCTTGCAACGGGATTTTCTTTATTCTAGAATCAGTAAACCATCTTTAACTGCAAATGGGTCTTTTTCATTGATACGATCGTAAAACATGATACCGTTAATGTGGTCAATTTCATGCTGAACAACAATGGAGTTGTAGCCTTTGAGTTTGATACGGTGTTTTTCTCCATCTTTGTCAAAGTAGTCAACAGTAACGCGGGCATGGCGAACAACATAGCCAGGCACGTTGCGGTCTACAGACAGGCAACCTTCTCCTTCACCAAGAGCAGCGTCTTGAACAGAGTGAGAGACGATTTTTGGATTGTACATAATGGCTTGCAAGTCGTAGGCTTCCTGCGGAGTTTCGCCTTCTTCAACAATATTAGGTACCAAAACAGCGATAATGCGTTTTGAGATATCCAATTGAGGAGCAGCCAGTCCAACCCCACCGCGGAGTCCCAATTTTTCAGCCATGACAGGATCTTGGGAATGTTTAAGGAATTGCATCATCTTTTCGCCAAGGATGATTTCCTGATCAGATAAGGGGAAAGTAACTTCCTCAGCAACTGCGCGTAGAGTTGGGTTCCCCTCGCGGATAATATCGTTCATATCAATTAAGTGAGCAGCTTTTGTAATACGTTCTATTGCAGACATTTTCTCTCCTTTCATTACCTCTACATGATATCACAAAATGTCAAGGATTGAAAGTATTATAGCCTTTAGGATTTATAGAAAATAGATAGGAAGTTCAATTCATACTCAATGAAAATCAAAGAGCAAACTAAGAAGCTAGCCGNNGATAGAACTGACGAAGTCGGTAACATATATACGGTAAGGCGACGCTGACGTGGTTTGAAGAGATTTTCGAAGAGTATCAATTGTGAAAGAATTACTTATCTATGATATAATAAAAAGAAAAGGCTTGCATAAGAAAGTAGGGAGAATGAAGATGAAAAGAAGACAAAATCGAAATCAGGGTGGTTTAGCTTTTCGTTTTATGAAGGGCTTGGTAAACTTTTTTAGGAGTTATCGCAGGTGGAGCAATAAAGGATTTGTGGCGGTACTCTTGCTAGCAGTTGCTTTATCAATGGGCTTGGTCTTGTTGGTTGAAAGTTTCCAAGGAATCCCTTTAACCAGTCAAAAACGAGATACTATTTCTCAAGAGGGGACTAAGCAAAAGTCTCAGGAGCAGGAAGAGGAAAAAACTGCCAGAATTATGGCTAATGGGGATTTGCTCTACCACGATGGACTTTTCTTTTCAGCTAAAAAAGAAGACGGTACCTATGACTTTCATGAGAATTTTGAGTATGTGACACCTTGGCTCAAGCAAGCAGATTTAGCTATTGGTGATTTTGAAGGAACCATCAATAAGGATCATTATTTAGCGGGTTATCCTCTCTTTAATGCTCCTGCTGAAGTTATGGATGCCATTAAGGATGCAGGTTATCATGTGCTAGATTTAGCTCATAATCATATTTTGGATTCGCAAATTGAGGGAGTTATTTCAACGGCCGATATTATTGAAAAAGCTGGAATCACTCCAATCGGAATTTATACGCATGAACCACGTGATCAGGCTCCGTTGGTCATTAAGGAAGTGAATGGAATCAAGGTTGCTCTTTTGGCCTATTCCTATGGATTCAATGGAATTGAACGGTATATTTCTCAGGAAGACTATAATCGTTATCTTTCAGATTTAAACGAAGATAAGATGAAGGCTGAAATTGAACGGGCAGAGAAGGAAGCAGATATCACCATTATCATGCCTCAGATGGGTGTGGAGTATCGATTGGAACCAACTGAGGAACAAAAAGCTCTTTATCACAAGATGATTGATTGGGGGGCGGATATTATCTTTGGAGGGCATCCTCACGTTGTGGAACCATCTGAAACGGTTGAAAAAGATGGAGACAAGAAACTCATTATCTATTCAATGGGGAACTTCATTTCCAATCAACGGATTGAATCTATGGGAGATGAAGAAAATGCTAAGTGGACTGAACGTGGCGTTCTCATGGATGTAACCATTAAGAAGAAGGATGGAAAAACAACTATCGGAACAGCTAAAGCTCATCCTACTTGGGTCAATCGAACACCAAAGGGAACCTTTTCACCAGAAGGCTATCCTTTATATCATTATCAAACCTATATCTTGGAAGATTTTATAGAGGGTGGCAGTCATCGTGACCAGTTAGATGAAGCGACTAAGGAACGAATTGATACAGCCTATAAAGAAATGAACGAACATGTGGGATTGAAGTGGGATTAGCTTGAATAGACTTCCTGCGAAACAATATATGCTATAATAGTTCTATGGATT
>NZ_VMKV01000035.1:0-17435 GCF_013276335.1 Streptococcus sp. 2100
ATCGCTTCTACACCTTGTGTCTTAGCGGCATCTACTTGTTCTTGAGCTGCTTTGGCTTCTTCTGGTGTTGCGGCTACATCTGGTTGAGCATCGATGGCCTTGTTCGCTTCAGCTGCTTTCGCTTGAGCTTCTTTCTTAGCTGCATCTTTTTCTTCAGCTGTTAGATCTTGGCGAGCATCGATTTCTGCTTCTTTCTTAGCTAGTTCATCTGCCACTGCTTGTTTAGCAGCATCTTTGGCTACTGGAGTCACAGAGGTAACATCCGCTACACCTTTATCTTCTGCAGCGTCCACAAGTTTTTGGGTTGCTCGGGCTGCATCTTCTGTATCTTCATTATCAGGTTGAGCGTTGATTTTAGCTAATTCTGCATCAGCTAATTTTTTGGCTTCTGCTTTAGCTGCGTCTTTTTCTGCTTGACTTAGGTCTGTGCGCTGATCAATCTCATCATTTTTAGCTGTTAAGGCATTGGCAATTGCTGCCTTAGCATTCTCTTTAGCGATTGGGTTTACTTTAGAAATGGCTGTAGTGGCTTCTGTTTGCGCTTCATCTACAGCTGCATCTGTCGTCGCTGCATCGATTTTCTCAGTTGCTGCCCGGGCTGCTTCATTGGCTTTAGCAATAGCGGCTGTTTTTTCAGCTTCTGATAGATTTATGTCTGCATTAATAGCATCTTCTTTGGCCTTACGTGCTGCTTCAATTGCCGCTTTGGCTTCAGCTTTTTTAGCTACTACTGGATTATCTGCTGCAATGGCGGTTGTCCCTGCAGTTTGAGCTTGATCCAAGGCAGCTTTTGTTGTTAGGTTAGGATCATTAATGGCTGCTAATGCTTTTTCCTTATCTGCATTTACCTTAGCGATAGCGGCTTGTTTTTCATCATCGGTAGTATTAGGATCTGTAATAGCATTAATTTCTGCAATCTTATCTTCTGCAGCCTTGTTCACTGCATCAATCGCAGGTTGTTTATTTAGGGTCGTAAACTCTGTTAGTGGTCTTCTGTCTATAGATCCATCTGTATAGGTTACTAGTAAATCATTTCCATCTTTTGTGATTGATTGAATCTTACTATCTTTATCCTCTACTTCTTGACCGCGCTTAGACTCTAACCGTTTATCTGGATTGGTTTTAGAATATTCAAGCTTGACTTTTTCTTTTACTTTTGCAAACTCTTCCTCCGTTACAGCTGCAGGGTCGGTAACGACAACCTTGTCGGCTTCCTCAGGAGTTTTTATATCATATTTTTGCCTCTGAGGTTTATTGACAACGTTGAAAGCATGATCATTGTTTTTTTCCGTTTCAGATCCAGTAAAGTCTGTTCCTTCAAGGTCTGTAACCCGCACATAACGCCATCCCAAAGCTAGGCGTCTAGGATTTTCCCCTTTTGTTCCTTTATCTAATTTATCTTGTGACAAATCACTTGTCGCAGTTGTCCTACCCGAATAGGTAATAACTGCTGGATTAGTCTCTGATGCTGGTGTTTCAGTTGTAAACTCATTTGCCTTATATCCATACTCCGTATCAACTTTATTTTCTTCATCTCGAACAGGATTAAAGGTTCTATTCCCACCTTTCAGCAGTTTAGCAGACTTAATCTTATCTGCATCATCTTTAATTTTGATATCAAATGAGTTGTCTTCTCCACTATACACATAGATTTCTCTTTCAGTAGGATCAGAATATGGAATATCTACTGTTGGAGGTTGATTGGTACGTGCTACATTAGCAACTGGAACCATATCTGTTGAACCGTCTTTATAGGTTACAGTGACGGTTCCATTCGCTACATCTACACTCTCCACTACTGAATCACGAGGTTCTACAACAGTTCCTTTTTTAGACTCTAGTCTAGCGTCCTGGCTAGTTTTAGAATATTCAACTTTAAGCTGAGTTTTAATTTTTTCAATATCTGCAGTAGTTAAATTGTCAATATTTGAGACACTGATTTTATCAGCATTGGTTGCGGGTTCCTGGATGCTATATTTGTAGGTTTGAGATTTAAGGACAAAATACATATATCCTGGATCTCTTATTGTCCCAGAGTCTACAACATTCCTCAGTCCTTGTGTATCACCAACCTTTACAAAGCGCGTCCCAATATTTAATGTTTGTTCCTCAGTTTTTGTATACCTAGCATTTCTTTTTAAATCCTCACTCGGTTTTCCTGAAATGGTAATTTTAGCAGGAGCAGCTTGGGTAGCTTGAGTAGCAGCTGCACTGGTCGATTCAGCATCATTAATTACCTCTGCAGTGTATCCAAACTCAAGATTAAGTTTATTCTCTTCTCCGGTAACTTTCTTAAATCCCTGATTCGAACCCTTTTTGACTGTTGCATAAAGAATTTCCCCACTATCATCGTGGACAGGAATTTCAATACCTGCATCTTCCTCATTATAGACAAAGATTTTCTTTTCACTAGGAATAGAATAGGGGATATCTGCTACAGGTTTTTGGTTTTCTGTGCCAGTAGACGTTGCTCCACCTCCCGGGTCAGCCTCCTCCCCTCCGTTAGGGCTAGCTGCCACAGCGGCTCCGCCTTGTGGGTCTGTGCCATTCTCATCAGCTGACACTGCTCCGTTCCCCAAAAACATAAATAGAGCCGCTACTGCCACACTAGCCGCACCAAAACTATATTTACGAATAGAATAACGCGTGACCTTCTCACGACGCAGGCGCTCAGAACGACTCATGGATACTTTCTTGTCCATTACTTAAATCTCCTTTAAGATTATATTTTTCTACGTAAGAGAGGCTCCTCCTTCCTTATAGAAGGAGACTTCCTCTATGCATAGATTTACTTTACTATGATACATAATTACCAAGATATATGCAACTTTTTTGTTTGCTAATATTTTGCTAAAAAAAAAAAACATTTTTTCGATTTTCGTGAATTTTATTCGGTTTTTTTATCCATATTTTTCATTATTTTATAAATTTGTTAAGGATTTACCGATTATTATGCTCTGATTTTTTAGGATTCATTCAACCCTTAATTTCTATAAATATTATTTTTTCAAAATAACTCTATCTTTTTCACTAGCCTCGACAAAATAAGTAGAAAAAATGTAAGGGGGTGCGCCTTTTTCATTAGCATCATTTGAAGATGACAACATGCAAGGAGCCTAAAAAAGAGAAACTGCCAGTGATATCACTAGCTATTCTGATTGCTTGCCATAGAACAGAAGATAGCGGCTCCTTACCTCTCCTGACTACTTGACTAGTCTTGACCACTTACTATAGCTGCTCAGTTTTAAACAAGCAGGTTATCAGAAAGCCATGGCCTAGCCTACTGATTTTAAGCAAGGAGCATTGGATGGCATCAAAAAAGAACACAGGCCTGCCGAGGCAGCCAAAGTTTTTGATCTTGGTCTCAGAACTCTCTTCAGCTAGGAAAAGAAGTGAGGTGAGCAAGGACACTGAGAGCGGAAAGAGCCAGTCATCAAAAATCGAAAGCTTCCTTATAGAGGAGTCGAAAGCTTTTATAGAGGCTCATCTCGAGGCTGCTTTTAGGGAAATTGCGGCACAGTTTGATTGTGCTCTCCCTTCAGTAGGGCAGCTTTAAAGCAGATTCAGGTCACTTGAAAAAGACGACTAGCTTTAAGGAACAAGATTCAAAGAAAGTCGCTGACTTCTCTAGTCTGGAGATTTTCCAATCTCCCTCCTTATGGGACGGTTCTATAGTAAAATGAAATAGAAATAGGACAAATCAATCAGGACAATCAAATCGATTTCTAACCATGTTTTAGAAGCAGAGGTGTACTATTCTAGTTTCAATCTATTATATTTTTTAGCAATGGGCTTTGAGATAACATAAAAATCGAAGTTCTCTCACTCCTATAAATGGAGTCATAGAAATTCGATTTTTTCTAATGATTCTAATCCTAGACGTTCAAAGATAGGCTCCACTCGTTTGGTATAGTAAAGATGGTTGAAAATCTCATCGATTTCCTCTTGTGTCAAACGTGATGTCATCTCTGGATCTGCTTCCAGAAGTAGTTTGAAGTCTACTTGCTTGTCCCAAGAGTAGGCTGTTTTTGGTTGTACCAAGTCATAGGCTTGCTCACGGGTCATGCCTTTTACCAATCAAGGTCAACATGGCACGTTGGCTAAAGATCAGACCAAAAGTCGCGTTCATGTTGCGGATCATGTTTTCTGGTAAGACCGTCAAGTTCTTGACGATATTTCCAAAACGGTTGAGCATGTAGTCAATCAAGATGGTCGTATCAGGTGTGATGATACGCTCAGCTGATGAGTGGGAAATGTCGTGTTCATGCCAGAGAGCCACATTCTCATAGGCTGTAATCATGTGACCACGCTCTAAACCCTGTTCAATCCCCTCTGCACGACCGCGTTCCAACCCTTTTTCTTCAGCTTGTTCCAAGGCATAGTCCTGCGCTAACAAGGCTTGTTCTTCGCGTCTGCGTTGTTCACTAAACATCTCCCTGTCCTCCTCGGACCAGCTCTTATAGTCTAGCAGTTGGTCTGCTTGACTGATGGCTCGCTCGGGTTCCTGGGTAAAAGGTTTATTCCCAAAAAACTCCAACCATGCTTTGCGAACCTCGTCTTTGCTGGTTTCTCTGTATTTTTTTAGGTCTTATTTGTAATGTTTTTTCAATAGCGACTCAAACTCAGCGACGCTCATACCCAGCTGATGGCTGGCAACCTCGGAAGTCAGAAGTCCTTGCCGAACCATATCCAGAAAGGCAAAAAGTTTTCCACGTTCAAGTCCACGCTCTAAACCTTTTTCGATGCCTTGTTCAATCCCCTCAGCTCGACCACGTTCAAGACCTTCTGCACGACCTCTCTCCAACCCTTTTTCTTCAGCTTGTTCCAAGGCATAGTCCTGCGCTAGCAAGGCTTGTTCTTCGCGTCTGCGTTGTTCACTAAACATCTCCCTGTCCTCCTCGGACCAGCTCTTGTAGTCCAGCAGTTGATCTGCTTGGCTGATGGCTCGCTCGGGTTCCTGAGTAAAGGGCTTATTACCAAAAAACTCCAACCACGGCTTGCGAACCTCGTCTTTGCTGGTTTCTCTGTATTTTTTTAGTTCCAAGAACGCCATCTTAACCAGATGATTTTCTTGTCCATTATTGGTGATGGTTAAAACCTCACCTGTCGTATCCTCGCGCATACTAAAACTATGAAAAGCTAGGTCATCTGAAAAGTAATTGCTGTCCACAATTGCGATAGCGTATACTGGTGCAATGTGTTTGTAACTCTGGTGGGTGTCACCTTCACGTTGGCGAATTTTTTCTAGGTTTTGATTGACCTGACTACACAAATAAGCCCACAGGCGATTGATGAAAAAATTCTGATGATGGACTTGAATCTCAATGATTACTTGAGTGCCATTATCTAGTTCAGCTAAAACATCTATACTGGTATAGAAATCCTGTGCCGAGTACGGCAGGGAAGGCAAGACGTGAATGTTGCTTCCCTCCAAAATGGTCACATTTTTGGCTGGCAAGTCCAGCATATCGCGAATAAACTGACAAGTGATTTCTGGGTTGCTGAAAATTTTCTTAGCAACCAAGTCATTAGTTGGGCTAATGCCCGGATGACGTAATGTCATATTTCTTCTCCTTTCATTATAGCACATTTTTAAATCTAGGTTTACTAGATTCACTGCTACTATCTATTTATTCGGAAAAGAAATGAGTTGTTAAGATATTTTATCTCGTTTCAACTAAAATATGAGCTTGATCAATCAGCTGTCCATCAACAGTCAGATTCAGATAGAAATCCAAGGTCTTATCGGCAGCAAAATACAGGGTTGGTATGGTCAAATCTTTTTTGCTTTCCCCAGCTTGGAATTGAAGGACTTGAATCTCGTCCTGATAGACGACACCATGGACACCTGTCCCCGGTTGAATCGAAATCTTAGCTTCCAAAGGAGTACTACTTTCGCTACGTTCAATCCTAAAATGAAGAGTCTCTCCCTTTGCCACAGCTAGGCTTTTTTCTGCAAATGCTAATCCCTGAACAACTTCTTTTTTTGATAAGCTAGGAGTTTTATAGAGGGAAATCTTGGTCAGTACAGGTAAATCCTGTGTCTCTGTAATCATCACGCGCACCTTCTGTGCCTCTACTATCGGCCCTCGCAAGAGGCGCTTATGACCAACTGTGAAGCCCCTGCCAAATTCCTGCCAGACACCATCCACCTCTACTTGCACATGAAAAGCAGCGATTCGTTGCCCTAGCTTCAAATCTTCTCTTAACTCAATTACATCAAAAGTTTTAGGAGATCCTAGGTCTAGTTCTAACTGGATTGGCAAGCCTACGTCGCTTGCCCAAGAGCTGGTCTCAAGACCATCTGTCAGATGGTGACAAGCAAAGTCTGCGGAAAGAGCTGGACCAGATACCCCAGCTCCCAAAGCCAAATCTTCTTTATAGAGCTCATTGCGATAGGCCGCAAATTCATAGAGGCGTTCAATATCCTTTGCATCAAAGAGCCCAGCTTGATTCGGCGGAATATTAAGCAAGAGTGGAGTTCCTCGCCCTACTGAGTGAAAATAGATTTCGACCAACTCCTCGAGAGACTTAGGATCCTGATCCTCATGGTAAAACCAGCCCGGACGGATGGAAACATCTGCCTCTCCGATTGAAAAAATCGTGCCCGAGGGATCCCCGTGCTGAAGATAGTTCAGCTCTGCTTCTGTTCCTAGCTTATCAGGATTCACCTTTTGCCATAGGGGATCACCTGCATACCCTCTTTCATTGCCAATCCAGCGGATACTGGTGCCTTCTGTTGAAAAAATCAAGCAGTCGCCCTGCAGGTCACGAATGGTTTCAAACCATTTTTCAAATTCATAACTGACCTTTTGCGCGCCCTCTCCTCTGGCTCCATCCATCCAGACCTCAGCAAATTTCCCTCCATTTCCATAGGCAGGATTTGATAAAATCTCCTTCAGCTGTGCCAGATAATAGGCATTATAGTCCGCTTCTCGGTCCACATGATAGAGGGGACTATGGGCATCCCACGGTGATAGGTAGACCCCCATATCCATATCAAACTCTGTGGCAGCTTGGGATACTTCAAGAAGCAAGTCTCCCTTTCCTCTCCTCCAAGGACTGACCTTAACCGAATAATCTGTGTGAGCTGTCGGATAGAGGACAAAGCCATCGTGGTGCTTGACCACCAAAATCAACTTCTTGAAGCCCGTTTCCTTGAGTACACAAACCCACTCACGCGCGTCTAACTGTGTCGGGTTAAAGTGTTCAGGATCCTCCTGACCTGTCCCCCATTCCTGGTCATAAAAGGTATTAGGCCCAAAATGGATAAAGGCTGCTAGTTCATCCTCTAAATACGCTAACTGGGCCTGACTAGGCAAGGGGCCATGCGGTTTTATTGCTCTTACCATACTACTTCCTATCTACATTTTTCTTTACTTTTTTGGCATACACTTGCAATTCTGTTAAGGCTAGGGGGCTTGCCAAGTTTTCAAATCGAAGACGAAGGGCATAGGTTTCCACCTTGTCAAATTCAAAACGAAGCTCCTCATCCTTGTCACTTGACACTTTTCGGATAGCTGATACAGGGCGCCAATTCTCCTCTTGTTTGAGCAGAGAATCCTTGTCCAAATGATTTGGAGTCCGAGGCAAGCTAGGCTCATTCCCTACATAATAATCGATATGGGTAGGATCCACCGCCACGTAGTCTTGATTTTCGACATAATACAAGGTCACATTATCCACAAATCGCGGTTTTAAAATCCCTGCATCTCCAAAAAGAATGCCGACATTGGCTTGCTCTGACTTGGCAATCCAAGTATTGGCTGTCGATTTCTTCCGAGAAATGACCTTGTCATTGAGGTAAGAGACTGGGTGATTAGGCTCTGAGTGGGAAGCAAATACCAGAGGCAGGTTGGATCCTGTCCACTGATTGGAAATGACTTCCCCATCTACACTGGCATCTGTCACATGAATGGTGACTGTTGCTGGCAACTCACAGCCCGCTACTTGTCCTGTAAGAATACATTCTCCTACCTGAGCATAGACTTGAGGATCGAGTTCATCCCAAGTCACCTTGGCCGTATCTCGTCTGCCATCTGATAAGACTAGCTTAACTCGGTCTGGTAGGTGTGGGGCTTCCTTGACAAGCGTCCAAATCCTTTCAGTCTCAATAGCGCAAATCCCTTGGACACAAATCTGAGCAGAAGCCTTTAAATCCAGCCCTTCCAGCTGACCAGATACCATAAACTCATGAAAGCTTGCCATATCTTCTTCGGAGATTGCCTCCCAAACAACCTTGACTCGTTTTGCACCGCCAGACTCATAGTCCACCAAAACTGAAGATGGAAGATGTGGATAAGTCCCCTTAGCTGTATACAAGCGAAGTGGTCGTACAAAAACTGCCTGCCCTAGTGAGGTATTTTCTGCCACCTGCAAATGAGTTTGATAGGTCTTTCCTTGATAAATAGCACTGATAACCAAGTCGCCTGCAGACAAGCAATGAAGCACTCCCTGCTTGATAATGGCGTGGGCACTACCACTCGTCTCCCAAATCACTTCACTATTCCCCACCTTGTTCACAAGGTTATCCACAGTTTGTGGATAAAGTCCAATAGCTGGGGAATCCCCTTCTTGTAATCCTGCCTGCTTGTCCACTCGAATCTCAAATAAGCGCTGATTTTTCACTGACTGGCAAGCCAAATCCTCTCCCACTAAGAGATCGAAACTTGCCGGCTCTAGCCCTCTGGCACTGGCCTTTACTCTCACTTGACCTACCCGCTCCAAGCTCTGAACTAAGAGGACACCTCTGCCATGAAAGGCTTTCCGCTTAAACCGACCATTTTTCTGGGCTTGGTAACGTTCACGACTGGCCTGCCTACCATTATCCACACCTACAATAAGAGCAGGGCCTTCAATTTCAAAATGAAGCTGATTGGAAGCAGTCGGCACCCAATTTCCATCCTTGTCCAATACATCAAAATAGAGATAGAGGAGGTCTTGCCCATCTGGCTCCAGTTTTGTCTTCTCAGCATGTAGCCCGATTTTGGCTGGCTTACCTGCAGTCACCACCCTATCTTCTGCCACAAGCTGACCTTGACGGTCATAGGCCACAGCACGCAATTCTCCCGGTTGATAAGCCAATCGCCATTCTAGATAGAGCTGGTCAGAACCTTGTCCCTCCTGGTATCTTCGACCGTCTGAAGTCCATTTTTCCTGAAAGGTCTTCCTACCTTGGGATTTTCCATTGAGAAATAGCTCTACAGAACGGGCATTTGAATACACTCGAACAGGGATATCCCCATACTTATCCACAACTTGTTGATAACTCTTGTGGATTTCCCAATTCCAATGGGGTAGGATATGAACCATGGGATACTGATCTAGGTCCAACCACTGACTTTGATAGAAATAATAGTCATTTTTAGGAATCCCTGCCGTATCCACAAGCCCAAAATAGGAACTCTTTACAGGCATGTCATTTTGATTGTGCCAAGGAGTGGGCTCACCAATATAATCCACTCCTGTCCAGATAAACTGACCCGCATAGTCTAGCCGATTTCTATCTGCTATCCAAGAAGCCGTCGCTGTCTTCCCCCAAGGAACTCGATCATTGCCATAGTCTGACTGTTCAAAATTCCGCACGCGGCGATTATCCCCAACCCATTCCTTATCTGGGCGAAAATAGCTGTCACGCGTCCTTGTAGCCGATGAGGTTTCAGATCCATAAAGTCGCCACTTAGGATGTCTTTTGCGAATCCCATCAATATTGTCTTCCGAGTAATTCAAGCCTACCACATCCAGCAAATCGGCTATCTTTTCATGGCCTCCAGACCCATCTCCAAAGCGAAACTCGTCCATTCCCATGGTCACAAAACGGCTATCATCCACTTCCTTAACCCTTCCCAGCAAGCGTTTGATAGTCTTCAATGAATGAGCATCTCCATTTGCTTCGCTGACTTCATTTCCCAAGGACCACATAAAAATCGCTGGATTGTTCTTGCCACGCTCAATCATGGTGCGCAAATCGTAATCTGACCAGAAATCGCCTGCTTTCGCTTCTGGATGAGTCGCTTCTTCCTCAAAAAAGCGACCATAGTCATATTCTTTCTTGCCTCCATACCAGGTATCAAAGGCTTCTTCTTGGATAAGTAAGCCCATTTTGGCAGACAGATCCAGCAAAATACTACTAGCTGGATTATGGGTAATTCGGATAGCATTGACCCCCATTTCCTTCATCTGGCGCAAGCGTCTCTCAGCAGCTGACTTGTTTTCCACAGCTCCCAATGCTCCGTAGTCATGGTGCAAACAAACCCCATGAATCTTCAACCAGCGACCATTTAGAAAGAAACCCTTATCCGCTTGCCAATCCATATAGCGGTAACCAAAAGTCTCCTCTTCTTCATCAACCAAAATGCCATTTTTGTAGAGGCGAGTCTTCAATTGGTAAAGGTGAGGATGATCAATATCCCAAAGCAAGGGTTGAAAAATTGATATGGCTTGTTGGAAATGATGTTTGCCTCCAGACTCAATCACTAGAGAGTCTGTCGCCTGCCAGTCTGAAACCTGTTGTCCATCATACCAGATACTCTGCTCCAAATATACCGACACGGACTGAGGCCCATTATTTGAAACCTTGCTTTCAAGCTGGGTTTCCACCCACCCAGCTCTTTGTTCCTTTAGCTTAGGACTTGCTATCGTAATCCCATACAAATCCAGATGCACCGAATCTGTCATCAATAATTTTACTTCTCGATAAATACCGCTACCAGAGTACCAACGACTGCTAGGTTGCTTATTTTCCACAAAAACCGCAAGCTGGTTGGCCGTCCCATCATTTCTTAGATAAGGGGTGATATCATAAGAAAAGGGTGTGTAGCCATTGGGATAATAGCCCAACACTTGTCCGTTAATATAGACTTGGGCATTCATGTAAACCCCGTCAAAGAGCAAACGCACCGAAACAAGACTGGCATCTTCTTCCAAGTAAAACTGTGTCCGGTACCAAGCTTGACCCCCGTTTAACTGACCACCCTCATTTTGCGCTGGCGAATACTGATCAAAATCATTGTAAATACTCCAGTCATGTGGTACTTGAATGGCCTGCCAATTTTCCCTCTGAAAATCCGGCGCCAAGGCCTCTTCTTTCCCCACCTCTTGACTAAAAAACCAGTGATTTCGTAAAACTTCTTCTCTTCTCATACAAGCATTCCTCGTTAAACAAGTCTATTGACTTGACTATAGCACAAAACAAAAGCGCTTTCAAGACTTCCTCCATCACTCCCTAAATCCTCAGAAAAGATTCTATAATTTGTGGAAAAGTCTGAAAATCACTCCATGTTCATATAAACTGTCATTTTCAAGAAACAAGGTCAAACCTTACAAGAGCGCAAAAAACACCTCTCTGAATGTTCATTCCAGAGAGATGTTCCTTTTGTCTTAGCTATTATAAATCGACTGTCTAAAGTCATCTGAATCTTTGAGATAAGCTTTATAAATCGCTTTTTTCAGTTTTTGAACGGGTGTTTCGATAAACATAAATTTCTGAGCTGTTGTGTTTCCTGCTTTTATTTGAGCAAGTTCCTCTTTAACAGCTTTATTCATAAGCTCTTGTAATTTTTCTTTACTATCAATCACTTCTTCTTTTCCGTTGTAATTTATAGTAATTGGTGTTAACTTACCTAATTTCTCAACACGCTCATTTATTTGCTCTTTTTTGAACTCAGCATATGTTTTTCCTAGAATTTTATCAAAAATATATTTATCTGATAACGGTACTCCCTCTGCTTCAGCTTCTTCTTTAAACTGATTTGATACATAAGGAACAAATCCTTCATAGTAGCCCAAAGCAGCCATCAATTCAAAGGCTTGTTTTCTAAAGGTGATGTCCCCACTCATACCAGAGTCATTTTGACTAACACCATAAATGGTATCAAACATATCAACGGTATAGTAACCATTTGGTGCAATTTTACCTTTATCCTTAAAGCCAGCAATGATATAACGATTGACCAGGATATGATTGTCAATTAAACTATCAATATCTGTCAAGTTTTTGGCATCTTCTAAGGTCAGAGCTTGAATCTCCTCACTCTTATGAGTCGGTTTAACTGCTGTATTACGGTAATCTATCCATCTTCTAAATGGTGAACTAATAGGAACTATTTTCTTGAAATATTTAGTTTTTTCTTCATCAGTTAGATTTTTCGTTGCCTCAGCTTCTAGATAATCTAGAGTATAAAGGACATCAAAACTTCCCTTCATGTAAGATTGCAAATCTTCTGCCGTTTTAAATCGATCAGGTGTCTTATTGTAAAATCCATCCTTATCACTCTCATCATATACAAAGTTGAGATTGAAATAAGTATCCTTTTCTGGATTATAGGAGTTTTCAAAAATACCACGCGCATAAAACTCTGCGGCTGTACCATCTCGACGACCGTGATTATTAAACAAGACCGTTCTATCTAGTAAGTGCGTCATTTCATGAGAATAAGTCGCTGAACCTCTATCATCCAGAACTCTATCTATAAAGTAACGGACACCTAATCCATTAGCCTCAGCTCCCACCTTACTTACTGGAGAATAGTAATTCATAGGAGTCATAAACTGGTCGACCCCCTTATCAGCTCCACTACCAGTAGCTGGTGACCAAGTGCTATCAATCTGGGCATTCGGATTACTTGTATATTTCTTCATCGTATCAATAATCAAGCGATTTGTCAGCAACTTATCACGATTTTCTGGTTTTGTTATACGATAAAGAGTATCAACATAGTTGGCTTGTTGTACAGCCGCCTTTTCAATTAAAGACTTGACTCTAGCAAGCTCAGCCTGGTACTTAGTTGGATTAGACTGGGCGAGAGAAGTATCTATATAGGAACCAATATTACCGTAAGTAATCGTCGCCATATTACTAATCACATAAACATTTGGTTCTTTCACATTCAAAAGTCCCAAAATAGCAGCCATATTAGCCTCTTGTTTACGAGGATCCTTTTCCCCAGCTGTCAACTTGCTATACAGCCCGACATGCGCTGAAGGATTTTCCTTAGATGGTTTTTCAACAATCATAGCTTGGCTAGATTTTTTAAGCCAGGTATCCGCATCATCTGACATAAAGAGTTGGCGATTGCTGTCTAAAAATTCCTTCAAGCTAGCCTTACCGGTGATAGTCGATAAATATTTTGTAAATGTTTGAGGACTATTGGTCAATTTCATCTCTTCATAAGACATGGATCCTAATTTTTTCAAACTAGCCAAGGCTGTCATTGTCTTATTGCCAAATGAACTTGGATTAAAGGCCAGAATATCACGAATATTCGTGTCCCCAAATTGAATATTATAAAAACGATTGATATAAGACAGTCCCAACAAAATCTGCTCTTTGTATTGCTCCAGCTCTTGTTTGACCTTGCTGCGATTTTTAGGGGTATCTCCTATAATTCCTAATGTATGCGAGGCAATCTTTTTGAAACTTGACTCAGCTTGCCTCTTCGTCTGATCAAAGCTTTCTTGGATTGACAGTTTTTGAAGATACTCTATGCGCAACATATCTTTGACCTCTTGGTCAGTAATATTTGGTTGTGTTTTTCTGAGAAAGATTTTACGCAGGGTAATATCTCGAGGATCATAGGTAGGCTCTAACTGTGCTTTTAGTTTACTGTCATGTAAGAAGTCTACTGACCTCGCGCTTGTGGTCAGAGCAGACACATCCACAGCATCTTCTCTCTCACTATTTGTTGGAAGGATGTGTGGTTTATCCTCCTGACTACCAACTAAAACAACTCTCGGTTTCATTGGTTTTGTTATTTGACTCACTTCTCGAGGATTAACCAATTCACCAGTTTGTTCATTGATAGCGTAGGTTCTGGTCAGTGTATTCTCACCAACTTCTCCTTCAGAGGCTACCTTTTCCATCTTTTTAGCAAGAGAAGAATCCTCTCTTCGTTCCTCAGTAACAGCAATCGGTTGTATTACTTTTTCCACATTACCAACTTGAATCACTTTATCGACTGCTGGATTTACTTGTCTAGTGGTGTCAGATACCGTCACCTGACCTGTTGCCTGGTCTAGTTGATAAGTCGTCCTAGTTTCCACCGAACCATCACGCCCTGCAACCGCTACTTCCTCTTTTCTGAACTCCAAAGCAGGATTCACCTGGTAGATCATTTTATGAGATAGGACAGTGGTTTCAACACTCGGTTCAGTTCCAACTTCTACAACTTGATCAACTTTGTTGGCTACTATTTTGACAGTTTTACTCTCAGAAATATTGCCACTTGCTTGATCTTTGGTATAGGTAGTAGTAACTTGTTCTTGTCCCTCAACACCCGAAATTTTTACTCTTGTAACGCCGTGGTCTAGCGCTTCATTCTTTTCATAAATGGTTTCATAAGGAACAGCTTTGGTCTCTACTTTGGTCTGAGGAATTTGAGTGTCTTCTTTAGTACCAACCAAGATTACTTTTTGTCGCATAGCTTTAGTTATTTCAGTTTTCTCAATTGGATTTGTTAACTCTCCTGTCTCCGGATTAACTTCATAAGTTTTAGTGACGGTTGTTTCCCCTTGCTCACCTGCATCTTCAACCTCTTCTTTTCCTTTTGGAAGTTCAGGGTTATCTTTTCTCAACTCGGTGATTTCTATAGGTGACACGATCTTTTCTACATTTCCAACTTTTACTATTTTGTCTTTAGCTGGAGTGTTTTCTGTTGTAGTTTCTTCTGAGATAGCTCCTGTTTCTTGATTTACTGTGTATGTTGTAGTTGATACTGTACGCCCTTTTTCACCTGGTGTTTCTACTTTTTCCTTATAACTTAGCGTCTCATCTGCTACATATCGTGTTTCAAACGGAGTATCCTTTATTTCAACCTTAGACTTAGTTCCTACTGCCGTTATTTTCGCTTGCATTGGCTTAGCGACTTTTGTCGTTACATCTGGCTCAGTCAAGTCTCCTGTTTGTTCATTTACTTTGTAAACTTTTATTGTTGTCGTTTCTTCGTCCTGACCTTGATTTCTGACTTCTTTGACACCTTTATCAAGTGACTCATCCGCAACAAACTGTTCACCTCTTTTGGTTGTTGAGGTTGTTTCTTCTACATTTCCAACCTTAACAACTCTATCTACTGGATGTTTTTCTATCTTTGTTGAAGTGTTTTCTACTATTTTCCTAGTACTTTCATCAAAACTGTAAGAAGTAGTTGTCACTTCCTTACCATTTTCGCCTGCTACTTCTACTCGTTGCTCTTTGTAATTTAAAGCTGGCGATGCTGTATAGATTGTTTTATAGTCCAGTACTTTTTCTTTCATTACTGGACTTGGGACAGTTGGTTGCTCTTGGGGAGCTGAGGGTTCAGGCTGAACAGCTGGAGCTGGTTCGTTTCCTTGACTTGGGTTGACCTCTGGAGATTGATCTTCTTCGCGTCCTGATTCCATGGCTGGGGTTGCTGGTTCAGAATCTTTGGTCTCAGCAGTTTCTTTAGATGGTAGCTTAGACTCAGTACCTTGTTGGACATGAGTTTGATTCTCCTCGCCCCCTGATTCCATGGCTGGGCTTTCTGGCTCAGAATCTTTGGTCTCAGCAGCTACTTTAGATGGTGGCTGGGACTCAGTACCTTGTGGGGCAGACTCACCAACATCTTTTACCCCCTCAACTGAATTCTCCAGCTGTTTCTCCTCACCCTTTTGTTCCGCAAGAGATTGATCTTCTTCGCGTCCTGATTCCACGGCTGGGATTGCTGGTTCAGAATCTTTGGTCTCAGCAGTTTCTTTAGATGGTTGATTAGACTCAGTACCTTGTGGGGCATGAGTTTGATTCTCCTCGCCCCCTGATTCCATGGCTGGGCTTTCTGGCTCAGAATCTTTGGTCTCAGCAGTTTCTTTAGATGGTTGATTAGACTCAGTACCTTGTGGGGCAAGAGTTTGATTCTCCTTGCCCCCTGATTCCACGGCTGGGCTTGCTGGTTCTGGTTGCTTCGGCTCGGCTTTGGGTTTGTCAGGTGTTTGTTTCTCTCCTGGTGTTGCTTCTGTACCCGGCGTTTCTTCTGCTCCTGGTCCTGGTTGTCCTATTCCATCAGCTGGTTTTTTCTCTGTTTCATTCTCTACTATTGGAGTTTTTTCAGGTTGAACTGGTCTACTTTCCTCAGATTTGGGTTCAACTTCTTCCTTAGTCCCAACTGCAATCACCTTGTTCACCGGTTCTTTTGTGATTATATTTTCTATAACTTTGCTAGATTTTTCCCCATTAACGATAGTGACTTCCGTATAGATGGTGCGTTCACCAACAACACCTTCTTGAACAACTTTAGTTTGCCCTTTAGCTAAGGTTGCATCTTCTTGTTCTATCGTTTGGAAAGCAACCTCCTCTGTAGTGACTAGCAATTCTGGTTTCTCTACTGTGGCATTTAACACACCTTCCTCAGGACTTGTTTTATAATCACTATTATCTTCTGCTTTCGGTTGTTCTACTTTGGGATTTCCTGCAACTTCTTCCTTAGGCCCTATAGGCACAATTTCATCAGGAGCTTCAACAATTTTCTCAACTGCGTAGGATGGTTGAGGAGATTGCACAAGGTCTTCAGTCGAGCTAAAATGAGATGCAGTCTGTGGTACAATCTTCTTAGATTGAGGTTCTGAACTGTCCTCCTTTTGAGATAATGCTGGCGATTCTACCTTATCAACAGAAAGTTCCTTGCTAGCACTATCTCTTACCAAATAATATCCCGTAAATTCATATCCTTGGACTCTTTCAGGACTTGGTAGAAACTGACCTTCTACTCTCTTAACAAGGGCTGGTTGCAATTCTACCAGATTTTCAATAGCAGAGATGGATACTCCCCATCCACCAACAGCAAAGACGCTCACAAGGAAGTAAGACGCTCCCTTTTTTCTCTTGATTAAAGTAAAGGAAAGCAATAATAATCCTGCCCCCAAGATAAACATCCCATCATTAGAAAACAGACCTGTTTCTGGTAATCTTGTAGCCAATTTTCGATAGATAAAGTAGTATTCTTTTCCCTCTTTTACCTCAATCTTATTTTCCTCAAACCATTGCAACTCAGATTTCAGCTTTTCAGATAAATCCTGCTCATCCAAATAATGACTTGAAATTAGTGTTGAACTCGTTTCTGTAGCCTGTACAGGTTGAGCACCCATACCAGCAAAAAATAAACTCGTTCCTAGCAAGACTGAACAAGCTCCTATTGCATATTTCCTCAAAGAAAAACGCTGCTTTCTCTCAAATTGAAATTCTTTCATCCCATCTCCCATCATTCATTATTACTGTATATTTAGTATATCAGAAATAGTCTATATTCACAAATCTTTCTAGTTATTCCCTTATCATTCCAAGTTAAGGGCAACAACATACAATAATTTTTATTTAATACTCTTCGAAAATCTCTTCAAACCACGTCAGCGTCGCCTTGCCGTAGGTATGGTTACTGACTTCGTCAGATGCGAAGAGCATAAGGGGGCAGTATAGTCAAGTGATTTCG
>NZ_VMKV01000036.1:0-19692 GCF_013276335.1 Streptococcus sp. 2100
GCAGTGCTTTGAGCAACCTACGGCTAGCTTCCTAGTTTGCTCTTTGATTCTCATTGAGTATCAGTATAGGTTATAAGAATAAGTCTTGTAGGGTTTTGGCAACCCCATCTTGGTCGTTGGTAAGGGAAATTTGCTCATCTGCATAAGGGAGTAGCTCTGGATTGGCATTTTTCATGGCATAACCCTTCCCAGCAAAAGCGAGCATTTCGGTATCATTGTGTTCATCTCCAAAGGCAATCAAATCTTTTTTGTCACGATTCATTATCTTGAGCAAGTAGTCCAAAGCAAAGGCCTTGTTGACACCTTTTGGGGTACATTCAAGGATATTGAGCGGACCTCCCCAGGTATTGATAGAAAGTTGATGCTGGTAGAAGGCGTTCATTTCTTTTGCCAAGGCATATTTGTCACTGGCTCTGGTCTGCAAGAGGATACAGTTAGGGTCCTTGGTCACCAATTCAGGCTGGAATTGATCTTCAGGCTGGAAAGCTTCTACACCAAATAGTTTGGGATTGGCAATTTCTTCATTGGGATTTGTAATGTAGAATTTTTTACGATATTCTCCAGCGATAAAATCGGCTTGAATGTCCTCTGAACGTTGAACCATATCTAGCAGATATTTTTTGTCTACAGTCAAACACTTTTCAAAATCCCAAACTTGGTCTGGTAAATGAGTAAGGGATCCGTTGAAGTTAATCATAGGAGTGTCTAAGCCCAGTTCACGGTAAAAATCTTTTGACATACGGTAAGGGCGACCTGTCGTAATAATAACCTGATGGCCTTTTTCAGCAACTTTTTTGATGGTTTTTTTGGTAAAGTCAGAAATTTGACTGTCTGAGTTGAGCAGGGTTCCATCTAGGTCAACTGCAATAATTTTTTTCGTCATATGGACCTTTCTAGTGTGTTTTCAGATAAGATGTCTTCTATTATAACAGAAAGCAGGCAGAAAAGCAGATTCCAAACAAAAAATGAAATTGGATTAATTTCTTAAACAAATCAAACAAAGACATTGAAAAAGTGAATGATAAATGATATAATTCTATTATTGTTCGTAAAAATTAAAAGGAGATTGATAATGGACAAATTATTTAAACTAAAAGAGAACGGTACAGACGTTCGTACAGAGGTTCTCGCTGGTTTAACAACTTTCTTTGCAATGAGCTATATTCTCTTTGTAAACCCACAAATTCTTTCGCAAACAGGAATGCCTGCTCAGGGTGTATTCCTCGCAACGATTATCGGTGCAGTTGCTGGTACCCTGATGATGGCCTTCTACGCCAACTTGCCATATGCTCAAGCGCCAGGTATGGGACTCAATGCCTTCTTTACCTTTACAGTTGTATTTGGACTCGGTTATTCTTGGCAAGAAGCCCTAGCTATGGTCTTCATCTGTGGAATTATTTCATTGATTATTACCTTGACAAATGTTCGTAAAATGATCATTGAATCAATTCCGAATGCCCTTCGTTCAGCTATTTCAGCTGGTATCGGTGTCTTCCTTGCCTACGTGGGGATTAAGAATGCTGGACTTTTGAAATTCTCTATCGATCCAGGGAACTACACGGTTGCAGGAGAAGGAGCTGACAAGGCTCAAGCAGCGATTACAGCAAATGCTTCAGCAGTTCCAGGCTTGGTCAGCTTTAATAATCCAGCTGTTTTGGTGGCTCTTGCAGGACTTGCTATCACAATTTTCTTTGTCATTAAAGGGATTAAAGGGGGAATTATCCTCTCTATCTTGACAACAACTGTTCTTGCTATTGCAGTTGGTTTGGTAGATTTGTCTAGTATTGATTTTGCTAATAACCATGTTGGTGCAGCCTTTGAAGACTTGAAGACAGTCTTTGGTGCAGCTCTTGGTTCAGAAGGTCTGGGAGCTTTGATTTCAGATACAGCTCGCTTGCCTGAAACTCTGATGGCCATTCTTGCCTTCTCATTGACAGATATTTTTGACACGATTGGTACCTTGATCGGTACAGGTGAAAAAGTTGGTATCGTAGCGACAAATGGTGAAAATCACCAATCAGCTAAGTTGGACAAGGCACTTTACTCTGACTTGATTGGTACTTCAATTGGTGCCATTGCAGGTACTTCAAACGTAACGACTTATGTTGAGTCTGCTGCTGGTATTGGTGCAGGTGGACGTACTGGTTTGACAGCCTTGGTTGTAGCTATCTGTTTTGCGATCTCAAGCTTCTTTAGTCCACTTCTAGCGATCGTACCAACAGCCGCTACAGCTCCAATCTTGATTATTGTTGGGATTATGATGCTTGGTAGCTTGAAAAATATTCATTGGGATGATATGTCTGAAGCGGTTCCTGCTTTCTTCACATCTATCTTTATGGGATTCAGCTACTCTATCACTCAAGGGATTGCAGTTGGTTTCTTGACTTACACTTTGACTAAAATTGTTAAAGGTCAAGCTAAAGATGTTCATGTAATGATTTGGATTTTGGATGCCTTGTTTATCCTTAACTATATCAGCATGGCCCTATAATAGAATTACCCAGGGGGATTTCCCCCTTTTTTTAATACAAAGTCTAGGAGATGAATGATGGAAGAGAAAAGTATGTGGAAAGAATTGTTGAATCGTGCAGGATGGCTTTTGGTCTTCTTGCTAGCGACAATTTTATATCAGATTCCTTTAGGGGTTACTGCTATTTTAACTTTAAATGCAGTACCACTGTTACAGTCAGGACTGATAGTTGCTGGTATTTCGATTGTAGTGTTGGCACTATTTATTTTTGGAGCTCGTAAAACGCAGTTAGCAAGTTTTAATTTTTCTTTTTTTAGAGCTAAGGATCTAGCACGATTGGGATTAAGTTATTTAGTCATTATCTGTTCAAATATACTTGGTTCTATCTTGTTGCAACTGTCAAATGAGACGACAACAGGGAACCAGTCTCAGATTAACGACATGGTTCAGAATAGTTCTCTGATTTCTAGCTTCTTCTTGCTAGCCTTGCTTGCTCCTATTTGTGAGGAAATCTTGTGTCGTGGGATTGTTCCTAAAAAGATTTTCCGAGGCAAGGAGAACTTGGGATTTGTAGTCGGTACGATTGTGTTTGCTTTATTGCATCAACCAAGTAATTTACCTTCTTTATTGATTTATGGAGTTATGTCGATCGTTCTGTCTTGGACGGCTTACAAGACCCAACGTTTGGAAATGTCGATCTTACTTCACATGATTGTTAATGGGGTTGTTTTCTGTTTGTTGGCTCTCGTGGTGATTTTGAGTCGGACATTAGGGATTTCTGTTTAAGATTTTTGACAATTGCTTACTTGTTTCTACTGGGAAAAAGATGAATGCAATCGTGTCCATTTTTTTCTTTTTATGGTAAAATAGAGAAATAATATGGTGAAGAGCCTTGAGGGAGTGACCGATATGTCAACTAAAGCTAATCATGTAAAGACAGCTATTTGCGGAATTATCAATGTAACCCCAGATTCCTTTTCGGATGGTGGTCAATTTTTTGCGCTTGAGCAGGCGCTCCAGCAGGCTCGTAAATTGATAGCAGAAGGGGCTAGTATACTAGATATCGGCGGAGAATCGACTCGACCTGGCAGTAGCTATGTTGAGATAGAAATAGAAGAGGAAATCCAGCGTGTTGTTCCAGTGATCGAAGCGATTCGCAAGGAAAGTGATGTCCTCATTTCCATTGATACTTGGAAGAGTCAGGTGGCAGAGGCTGCTTTGGCTGCTGGTGCCAATCTAGTCAACGATATCACAGGTCTCATGGGTGATGAAAAAATGGCCCATGTGGTTGCTAAGGCTGGTGCGAAAGTAGTCATTATGTTTAATCCAGTTATGGCTCGACCTCAGCACCCTAGCTCGCTCATATTTCCTCATTTTGGTTTTGGTCAAGCTTTTACAGAAAAAGAGTTAGCTGACTTTGAAAAATTGCCAATCGAAGAGTTGATGGAGACTTTCTTTGAACGAGCACTAGCGAGAGCAGAGGAAGCTGGTATTGCACAAGAAAATATCTTGTTGGATCCAGGAATTGGCTTTGGTTTGACTAAGAAAGAAAATTTGCTTCTTTTACGAGACCTGGATAAACTCCATCAGAAAGGCTATCCAATCTTTCTTGGAGTTTCGCGCAAGCGATTTGTCATCAATATCCTTGAAGAAAGTGGTTTTGAAGTCAATCCTGAGACAGAACTTGGTTTCCGAAATCGGGACACGGCTTCGGCTCATGTAACTAGTATCGCTGCGAGACAGGGTGTAGAAGTGGTGCGAGTGCATGACGTAGCTAGTCACAAGATGGCGGTTGAAATTGCCTCCGCTATTCGTCTGGCTGATGAAGCGGAAAATCTAGATTTAAAACAATATAAATAAGATGAAAGAATTTGAAAATAATCAGTGGATTGCCCACTATCGGACGGATCAACCGCATTTTGGCTTGGAACGAATGGTGGAACTGTTAGCTTTGCGTGACAATCCCCATCTCAAACTCAAGGTCATCCATATCGGAGGAACCAATGGCAAGGGGTCGACAATTGCTTTTTTGAAAAATATGCTGGAAAAGCTAGGCCTGAGAGTTGGTGTGTTCAGCTCGCCCTATCTCATTCACTACACAGACCAGATTAGCATCAATGGGGAATCCATTCCCAAGGCTAGGCTAGAAGACCTTATGGCAGACTATCAGTCTTTGCTGGAGGGAGAAGCGGCCGCTAATTTACAGGGCACAACCGAGTTTGAGATTATCACAGCCATAGCCTATGATTACTTTGCCTCAGAGCAAGTAGATGTGGCCATCATGGAAGTGGGCATGGGTGGACTTTTGGATAGTACCAATGTTTGCCAGCCAATTTTAACAGGAATTACGACCATTGGATTGGATCATGTAGCCCTACTTGGCGACACTTTGGAAGCCATAGCAGAGCAGAAAGCTGGTATTATCAAACAAGGTATTCCCTTGGTAACAGGTCGTATCGCTCCAGAAGCTTTGGTTGTGATTGACCGCATTGCGGAAGGGAAAGACGCGTCGAGACTTGCCTACGGGGCAGATTATCAGGTCAGCCATCAAAAGAGTGTGGTTACAGGTGAAGTCTTTGACTATACAAGTGCTGTCAGACAAGGTCGCTTCCAGACTGGCCTGCTTGGTTTGCACCAGATAGAGAATGCTGGGATGGCCATAGCTTTACTCGATACTTTTTGTCAGGAGGATGGCCGAGAACTAGCAAGCAATCACTTGCTTGCTCAGGCCTTGGAAGAAACAAGTTGGCCGGGGCGTTTGGAGGTTGTGTCAAGAGATCCCTTGATGATTTTGGATGGGGCCCATAATCCCCATGCTATCAAGGCTTTATTAGCAACCTTGCAAGAACGCTTTGCGGATTATCATAAGGAAATCCTCTTTACTTGTATCAAAACCAAGGCCTTGGAGGATATGTTGGATTTGCTGGGGGAAATACCAGATACCGAGCTTACCCTGACACATTTTGACGATAGTCGGGCGACTGATGAAAGCGTGCTGAAAGAGGCAGCTAAGTCTAGAAATCTCAGCTACCAAGATTGGCAGGATTTTCTAGAGCAGAAATTGATAGATAAAAAAGAAGAGAAACAAACAGTTAGGATTGTCACAGGTTCCTTGTATTTCTTGAGCCAAGTGAGAGCCTATCTGATGGAGAGGAAGAACGAGAATGGATACACAAAAAATTGAAGCAGCTGTAAAAATGATTATCGAGGCTGTAGGAGAGGACGTTAACCGCGAGGGCTTGCAGGAAACACCTGCTCGTGTCGCTCGTATGTACCAAGAGATTTTTTCAGGTCTTGGTCAAACAGCGGAGGAACATTTGTCAAAATCCTTTGAGATTATCGACGATAATATGGTGGTAGAAAAGGATATCTTTTTTCACACTATGTGTGAGCACCACTTCTTGCCATTTTATGGGAAAGCGCATATTGCCTACATTCCAGATGGACGTGTAGCAGGTTTGTCCAAGCTTGCCCGTACGGTTGAAGTTTATTCAAAAAAGCCACAAATTCAAGAACGTTTGAATATCGAAGTGGCCGATGCCTTGATGGAGTATCTAGGCGCTAAAGGAGCCTTTGTTGTTATTGAGGCGGAACATATGTGTATGAGCATGCGTGGTGTCAGAAAACCAGGCACTGCAACCTTGACGACAGTAGCTCGTGGTCTATTTGAAACAGATAAAGACCTTCGAGATCAGGCTTATCGTTTAATGGGACTATAATACTCTTCGAAAATNNTTTCATTGAGTATAAAAAGAATCCGCTTGAAGCGGATTTTTCTAGAAAGGAATCATTATGGATCAACTGCAGATTAAGGATTTGGAAATTTTTGCCTATCATGGTCTTTTTCCTAGTGAGAAGGAGTTGGGGCAAAAGTTTGTCGTTTCAGCAATCCTATCCTATGATATGACCAAGGCGGCGACAGACTTGGATTTAACGGCTTCTGTCCATTATGGAGAACTGTGTCAGCAGTGGACGACTTGGTTTCAGGAAACGAGTGAAGATTTGATTGAAACGGTAGCCTATAAACTGGTAGAACGTACCTTTGAGACCTATTCTCTTGTCCAAGAAATGAAGTTGGAACTGAAAAAACCTTGGGCACCGGTGCATTTGCCACTAGATACTTGCTCAGTAACCATCCATCGCCGCAAGCAACGGGCCTTTATCGCCCTAGGAAGTAATATGGGGGATAAGCAAGCGAACTTGGAGCAAGCTATTGACAAACTGCGAGCTCGTGGCATTCATATTCTCAAAGAGTCCAGTGTCTTAGCGACGGAGCCTTGGGGTGGAGTGGAGCAGGATAGCTTTGCCAATCAAGTGATTGAAGTAGAGACTTGGCTACCAGCACCAGTCTTATTAGAAACATTGTTAGCCATTGAGTCAGAGATGGGACGGGTGAGAGAAGTGCATTGGGGACCTCGCTTGATTGATTTGGACTTGCTCTTTGTGGAGGACCAGGTCATTTACACAGACGACCTCATCTTGCCCCATCCTTACATAGCGGAACGCCTTTTTGTTCTTGAGTCTCTACAAGAAATTGCGCCTCATTTTATCCATCCGACATTAAAGCAACCTATCCGTAACTTGTATAATGCTTTGAAAAAATAGAAAAAACTCTAGTTTTCAGTAGTTTGTAACTGAAGGCTAGAGTTTTTAAAATAGGTCATTTTCTTCTGGGAGGAGGATAGTTTCTCTACCGTCCATGTCTAAAACCAGTACTCTCGGGGGATAAAGAGGGTCAAAGGGATGGTTAAAATCAAAATCAATGGCTGTAGGGAGGTGCTGACTTGAGAAGTGGAAGGTAATTTTTCCTTGGTTATTGAGCAATTGAAACTCGAGTTCCTCCTCCAATTCAAAGACATTTTTTAAGAAGTGGTCGATGATATACCAAAAAGAGTCAATGACATCATCAGGCAAGCTGGTAACAATGCCAAAACTAGCAGACCGCATGTGGGCATTGGTAAAAGCCATATCTCTGCCCCCTTTCTTTTCCCTTATCATACAACAAATAGGATTAAAAATCAAGAAAAGGTAATTTTTTGAAAAGGATTTTAGCTACAGGGAAAAATAAGGAAAAAATCCCAAAAATCTCCCGAAGTTAATAGGTAAATTCCCAAATTAACTTGATTATATAACTTTCAGTTACTTTGAGAAGTTACCGAAAAATATTTTTCATATCTATTGACTTTTAGGGGTGAAATTTGGTATGATAGTAAGCGGTATTGTTTACCCCATTTGAAAGGCCCCGGAACCTTCCAAATACTTTTCGATGGGAAGGAACACCCATCACCGTAAACAAAAATCGAACTATATATAGGAGAAATCATGAACAAAACAACATTTATGGCTAAACCAGGCCAAGTTGAACGTAAATGGTACGTAGTTGACGCAACTGATGTACCACTTGGACGTCTTTCTGCAGTAGTTGCTAGCGTACTTCGCGGAAAAAACAAACCAACATTTACACCACACACTGATACAGGTGACTTTGTGATTGTTATCAATGCTGAAAAAGTTAAATTAACTGGTAAAAAAGCAACTGATAAAATCTACTACACTCACTCAAACCACCCAGGTGGATTGAAACAAATCTCTGCAGGTGAACTTCGTTCTAAAAATGCAGTACGTTTGATCGAGAAATCAGTTAAAGGTATGCTTCCACACAATACACTTGGACGCGCTCAAGGTATGAAGTTGAAAGTATTTGTTGGAGCTGAGCACACTCATGCTGCACAACAACCAGAAGTTCTTGACATTTCAGGACTTATCTAAGGAAAGGAACAAATAAAGTATGTCACAAGCACAATATGCAGGTACTGGACGTCGTAAAAACGCTGTTGCACGCGTTCGCCTTGTTCCAGGAACTGGTAAAATCACTGTTAACAAAAAAGATGTTGAAGAGTACATCCCACACGCTGACCTTCGTCTTGTCATCAACCAACCATTCGCAGTTACTTCAACTGTAGGTTCATACGACGTTTTCGTTAATGTTGTAGGTGGTGGATACGCTGGTCAATCAGGAGCTATCCGTCACGGTATCGCTCGTGCCCTTCTTCAAGTAGACCCAGACTTCCGCGATTCATTGAAACGTGCAGGACTTCTTACACGTGACTCACGTAAAGTTGAACGTAAGAAACCAGGTCTTAAGAAAGCTCGTAAAGCATCACAATTTAGTAAACGTTAATTCGAAAGAATTACTATACTTATACAGAGCACCTTTCGGGGTGTTCTTTTTTTATACTTTCTTACTAAATTGGTGCAATTGACACAGTTGTTGCGACTTTATACTCTTCGAAAATCTTTTCAAACCACGTCAGCNNTTTGATTTTCATTGAGTAGTAGTCTCTCATGTTTGTTTAGCGTCTAAAAGAGACATTTGAGAAGATTGAAAACAGTTCTCTCTTTTCTCCTAGTATAATGATTGGTAGGAAGGGAGAGAAAAGATGAAAACAATGAGAATCTTATTTTTGTTAGCTTTAATTCAAATCAGTTTGAGTAGCTGTTTTCTATGGAAGGAATGCATCTTGTCCTTTAAACAAAGTACAGCTTTTTTCATCGGAAGTATGGTCTTCGTTTCAGGAATCTGTGCTGGAGTAAATTATCTTTATACCCGTAAGCAAGAAGTCCATAGTGTCCTAGCCAGTAAGAAGTCAGTGAAGCTTTTTTACAGTATGTTACTCTTAATTAATTTATTAGGAGCTGTCCTTGTCTTGTCAGATAACTTGTTCATTAAAAATACGCTGCAGCAAGAATTAGTTGACTTTTTATTGCCATCCTTTTTCTTTCTATTTGGGCTAGATTTGCTGATTTTTTTACCCTTGAAAAAATACATGCGCGATTTTCTTGCTATGCTAGACAGAAAAAAGACAGTGTTGGTGACTATTTTAGCAACACTTCTCTTTTTAAGAAATCCAATGACCATTGTCTCTCTTCTGATGTATATTGGACTGGGTTTGTTTTTTGCAGCCTATCTTGTCCCAAATTCGGTCAAGAAGGAAGTTTCCTTTTATGGTCATATTTTCCGAGATCTTGTATTGGTCATTGCTACGCTCATTTTCTTTTAGAGAAAGCTTGTTTTTATGGATGTTATGATGGTAATACTCTTCGAAAATCTCTTCAAACTACGTCAGCGTCGCCTTGCCGTACTCAAGTACAGCCTGCGGCTAGCTTCCTAGTTTGCTCTTTGATTTTCATTGAGTATAAGTTTAGCAGGAAAATAGACACAAAAGAAAAGTTTTTGGTATAATAAGAGTATGTACACAAAAAATGAAGAAGAGCTACAATCCTTAGGGGAGCGTTTGGGTCATCTATTAGCAAAGAATGATGTTTTAATCTTAACTGGAGAACTGGGTGCAGGTAAAACGACCTTTACTAAAGGACTTGCTAAAGGTTTACAGATTTCTCAAATGATTAAAAGTCCAACCTATACTATCGTAAGAGAGTATGAGGGGCGTCTTCCGCTTTTCCATTTAGATGTTTATCGTATTGAAGGAGATGCGGATTCTATCGACTTGGATGAGTTTCTCTTTGGTGGCGGAGTGACTGTCATCGAGTGGGGAAATCTCTTAGGAGATGCCTTGCCAGATACTTATTTAGAATTGGAAATTCTAAAAGAAGCAGATGGACGTCGTTTAAATTTTCAGGCAAAGGGTTTGCGTGCAGAAAAACTCTTAGAGGAGCTTCAACATGGAGTATGAATTGCTCATTAGGGAAGCAGAGCCTAAAGATGCAGCTGAATTAGTGGCCTTTTTAAATCGTGTAAGTTTGGAGACAGATTTTACCAGCTTAGACGGAGATGGTATTCTCTTGACCAGTGAGGAGATTGAAGTATTCCTCAACAAGCAAGCTAGTTCGGACAATCAGATAACCTTACTTGCATTCTTAAATGATAAAATTGCTGGTATTGTAAATATTACAGCTGACCAGCGCAAGAGAGTCCATCATATTGGAGATCTCTTCATTGTGATTGGAAAAAGATATTGGAATAATGGATTGGGAAGTTTGTTGCTAGAAGAAGCGATAGAGTGGGCACAAGCAAGTGGCATTCTGCGTCGTCTCCAGCTGACTGTCCAAACTCGTAATCAAGCAGCAGTTCATCTGTATCAAAAGCATGGCTTTGTAATTGAAGGTCGCCAAGAGCGTGGAGCATATATAGAAGAAGGGAAATTTATCGATGTTTACTTGATGGGTAAACTGATAGATTAGTAGAAATATGGTTAAAAAAATTATTGGAATGGTGCTAGCTTTACTTTCTGTAACTGTAGTAGGAGCAGGTATTTTTGCTTATACTATTTATCAACAAGGGACAGAAACCTTAGCTAAAACCTATAAAAAAATCGGCGAAGAAACCAAGGTTATTGAAGCGACTGAACCTCTAACCATTCTGTTAATGGGAGTGGACACCGGAAATGCTGAACGAACTGAAACTTGGGTCGGTAGAAGTGATAGCATGATCTTGATGACAGTGAATCCTAAAACGAAAAAAACAACAATGATGAGTTTAGAGCGGGATATTCTGACCCGCATTGAATCAGGGAATGGTCAGGCTCATGAAGCGAAACTGAATTCAGCATATGCAGATGGTGGAGCAGAGCTTGCTATAGAAACCATTCAAAAAATGATGAATATCCATATTGATCGCTATGTGATGGTCAATATGAAAGGGTTACAAAAACTAGTGGATGCAGTAGGTGGTATTACAGTCAATAATACCCTAGGTTTCCCAATTTCTATCAGTGACCAAGAAGAATTTAATACCATTTCTATCGGTGTTGGGGAGCAACATATTGGGGGAGAAGAAGCCCTAGTCTATGCACGAATGCGTTACCAAGATCCTGAGGGGGATTATGGTCGTCAAAAACGTCAACGTGAAGTTATTCAAAAAGTCATGGAAAAAGCTCTCAGTTTAAATAGCGTTGGTCATTATCAAGAGATTCTAAAAGCTTTGAGTGACAATATGCAGACCAATATTGATTTGTCTGCAAAAAGTATCCCTAACTTGCTAGGCTATAAAGATTCATTTAAAACCATTGAAACTCAGCAGTTGCAGGGTGAAGGAGAGATGCTTCAAGGTGTTTCTTACCAGATTGTTTCGAGAGCCCATATGTTGGAAATGCAAAATCTACTCCGACGTTCTTTGGGACAAGAAGAAGTCACTCAGCTTGAAACCAATGCGGTCTTATTTGAAGATTTATTTGGCAGAGCACCTGTTGGTGATGAAGATAATTAACTTTTGATATAAATAAAAAATCAATCGTGGGAAATTTCCTGCGATTTTTTCAAAAAAATACGAATAGATAGGTAGGAGGAAACATGAAAGCAGAAATCATTGCTGTTGGAACAGAGATTTTGACAGGACAGATTGTCAATACAAATGCTCAGTTTTTATCGGAAAAACTAGCAGAAATTGGGGTAGATGTTTATTTTCAGACGGCTGTAGGAGACAATGAAGCTCGTCTCTTGTCTTTACTTGAGATTGCCAGTCAACGTAGCAGTCTGGTGATTTTGACAGGCGGTTTGGGGCCAACTGAGGACGATTTGACCAAACAAACTCTGGCTAAATTTTTAGGGAAAGAATTAGTCTTCGATCCTCAGGCTCAGGAGAAGTTGGATGTCTTTTTTGCCCAGAGACCAGACTATGCCCGAACACCGAATAACGAAAGACAAGCTCAAATTGTAGAAGGGGCGATTCCACTACCAAACGAAACAGGACTGGCTGTTGGAGGAAAATTAGCAGTAGACGGAGTGACCTACGTCGTCCTTCCAGGTCCGCCAAGTGAATTGAAACCCATGGTCTTAAACCAACTTCTACCTAAGTTGATGACAGGGAGCAAGCTGTATTCCCGAGTTCTTCGTTTCTTTGGAATTGGAGAAAGTCAGCTGGTGACGATTTTGGCTGATTTAATTGATAATCAGACCGATCCTACCTTGGCACCTTATGCCAAGACAGGAGAAGTCACTCTGCGCCTGTCAACAAAGGCTAGCAGTCAAGAAAAGGCAAATCAGGCGCTGGATATTTTGGAAAATCAAATCTTGGATCGTCAGACTTTTGAAGGACTTTCTTTCCGAGACCTTTGTTATGGTTATGGGGAAGAGTCCAGCTTGGCCAGTATTGTGGTAGAAGAACTGAAAAAACAAGGGAAAACCATCACGGCTGCAGAGAGTTTAACGGCAGGGCTTTTCCAAGCCAATGTAGCGGATTTTTCAGGTGCTTCCAGTATATTTAAGGGTGGTTTTGTGACCTATAGCTTGGAGGAAAAATCAAGGATGTTGGATATTCCTGTCAAGGATTTGGAAGAACAGGGTGTGGTGTCTGAATTTACAGCTCAGAAGATGGCTGAGCAGGCACGAAGCAAGACACAGTCAGATTTTGGCATTAGTTTGACTGGAGTGGCAGGACCAGATAGCCTCGAAGGACACCCAGCTGGGACAGTTTACATAGGATTGGCACAGGAGCAAGGAACTGAGGTCATCAAGGTGAATATTGGAGGCAGAAGTCGAGCAGATGTACGTCACATTGCTGTTATGCATGCCTTTAACCTAGTTCGCAAGGCTTTATTAAGTGACTAACTTTTGATATAATAGTAGACAGGTCTGAGGACCATTAGAATGCAGGAGAATAGAATGGCGAAAAAACCAAAAAAATTAGAAGAAATTTCAAAAAAATTTGGGGCAGAACGTGAAAAAGCCTTGAATGACGCTCTTAAACTGATTGAGAAAGACTTTGGTAAGGGTTCAATCATGCGTTTGGGTGAACGTGCGGAGCAAAAGGTGCAAGTGATGAGCTCAGGTTCCTTGGCTCTTGACATTGCCCTTGGTTCAGGTGGTTATCCTAAGGGACGTATCATCGAAATCTATGGGCCAGAGTCATCTGGTAAGACAACGGTTGCCCTTCATGCAGTTGCACAAGCGCAAAAAGAAGGTGGGATTGCTGCCTTTATCGATGCGGAGCATGCCCTTGACCCAGCTTATGCTGCGGCCCTTGGTGTTAACATTGACGAATTGCTCTTGTCACAACCAGACTCAGGAGAGCAAGGTCTTGAAATTGCAGGAAAATTGATTGACTCAGGTGCTGTAGATCTTGTCGTGGTCGACTCAGTTGCTGCCCTTGTACCTCGTGCGGAGATTGATGGAGATATCGGTGATAGCCACGTTGGTTTGCAAGCTCGTATGATGAGTCAGGCCATGCGTAAACTTGGTGCTTCTATCAATAAAACCAAAACAATTGCTATCTTTATCAACCAATTGCGTGAAAAAGTTGGGGTCATGTTTGGAAATCCAGAAACAACACCTGGCGGACGTGCTTTGAAATTCTACGCATCAGTCCGTTTGGATGTTCGTGGTAATACACAAATTAAGGGAACCGGTGACCAAAAAGAAACCAATGTTGGTAAAGAAACTAAGATTAAGGTTGTAAAAAATAAGGTAGCTCCACCGTTTAAGGAAGCCGTAGTTGAAATTATGTACGGAGAAGGAATTTCTAAGACTGGTGAACTCTTGAAGATTGCAAGCGATTTGGATATTATCAAAAAAGCAGGAGCTTGGTATTCTTACAAGGACGAGAAAATTGGGCAAGGTTCTGAGAATGCTAAGAAATACTTGGCAGATCACCCAGAAATCTTTGATGAAATTGATAAGCAAGTCCGTTCTAAATTTGGCTTGATTGATGGAGAAGAAGCTTCAGAACAAGATACTGAAAACAAAAAAGATGAAGCAGTTCAAGCAGATTCTGTGAATGAAGAAGTCACACTTGACCTAGGCGATGAACTTGAAATCGAAATTGAAGAATAATACTCTTCGAAAATCAAATCCAAACCACGTCAGCTTCGCCTTGCCGTACTCAAGTACTGTCTGTGGCTAGCTTCCTAGTTTGCTTTTTGATTTTCATTGAGTATAAGCTGTTAAAGTAGTGGAGAAATCCACTGCTTTTTCGGTTTTTTGTTCAAGTTTTCAGATCATCTATAGTTTGCTGTTTCTTGTCGCTCCACTAGAAAGCTGATATAATAGCCTTATGAATAAAAAACGAACAGTGGACCTGATTCATGGTCCTATTCTTCCCTCGCTTGTGAGTTTTGCCTTCCCAATCTTGCTGTCTAATATCTTTCAGCAACTCTATAACACTGCTGATGTCTTGATTGTTGGGCGTTTTCTTGGTCAAGAATCCTTGGCGGCGGTAGGGGCGACGACAGCGATTTTTGACCTGATTGTAGGTTTTACTCTTGGTGTTGGCAATGGTATGGGAATTGTCATTGCCCGTTATTATGGAGCTCGGAATTTCACTAAAATCAAGGAAGCAGTAGCAGCCACATGGATTTTAGGTGCTCTTTTGAGTATTGTAGTTATGTTGCTGGGCTTTCTTGGCTTGTATCCTCTTTTACAGTACCTAGATACCCCTGCAGAAATTCTTCCCCAGTCCTATCAATATATTTCTATGATTGTGACCTGTGTCGGTGTCAGCTTTGCCTATAATCTTTTTGCAGGTTTGTTGCGATCTATTGGGGACAGTCTGGCTGCGCTTGGTTTTCTGATTTTCTCTGCTCTGGTCAATGTGGTTTTGGATCTCTATTTTATTACGCAACTGCAACTGGGGGTTCAATCTGCGGGACTTGCTACCATCATTTCGCAAGGCTTATCAGCGGTTCTCTGCTTTTACTATATTCGTAAGAGCGTGCCAGAACTTTTGCCTCAACTCAAGCATTTCAAATGGGATAAGGTCTTATACGCTGATCTCTTGGAGCAAGGTTTGGCTATGGGCTTGATGAGTTCAATTGTATCTATCGGCAGTGTGATTTTACAGTCTTCTGTTAATACCTTTGGTGCAGTGATTATTAGTGCTCAAACGGTGGCTCGCCGCATTATGGCCTTTGCCCTTCTTCCTATGACCGCTATCTCTGCTTCTATGACGACCTATGCTTCGCAAAATCTTGGAGCTAAGCGACCAGACCGCATTGTTCAAGGACTTCGAATCGGCAGTCGTTTAAGTATATCCTGGGCAGTTTTTGTTTGTATCTTCCTCTTTTTTGCCAGTCCAGCCTTGGTTTCCTTCTTGGCTAGTTCGACGGATAGCTATTTGGTAGAAAATGGTAGTCTCTATCTGCAAATCAGCTCAGCCTTTTATCCAATTTTGAGTCTCTTGTTGATTTATCGCAATTGCTTGCAGGGCTTGGGGCAAAAAGTCCTTCCTCTGGTATCTAGTTTTATCGAACTAATTGGGAAAATCGCTTTTGTGGTCTTGATTATCCCTTGGGCAGGCTATAAGGGAGTTATCCTTTGCGAACCCCTAATCTGGGTTGCCATGACAGTTCAACTGTACTTCTCACTATTCCGTCATCCCTTGATAAAAGAAGGTAAGGCCATCTTGGCAACTAAAGTGCAATCCTAGTTGGATTTACTGAATAAAATCCATTTCCTTTAGTGAAAATCGAAAAAACTTGTTCTGTTATCTTTAGTTTGGTCTTGAAAATAGTTTAACAGACTTTTGACTTCTTTTATATGATATAATAAGGTATAGTATTTATGAAAAGGACATATAGAGACTGTAAAAATATACTTTTGAAAAGCTTTTTAGTCTGGGGTGTTATTGTAGATAGAATGCAGACCTTGTCAGTCCTATTTACAGTGTCAAAATAGTGCGTTTTGAAGTTCTATCTACAAGCCTAATCGTGACTAAGATTGTATTCTTTATGAGGTATAAATAAAGGAGTTTCTAGCTCTGGATTGTAAAAAATAAGTTGTTTTAATTGATAAGGAGTAGAATATGGAAATTGATGTGAGTAAATTAAGAACAGATTTGCCTCAAGTTGGCGTGCAACCATATAGGCAAGTCCATGCCCATTCCACAGGCAACCCCAACTCAACGGTTCAAAATGAGGCTGACTACCATTACAGAAAAGATCCTGAATTGGGCTTCTTTTCACACGTAGTCGGTAATGGTCGTGTTATGCAGGTAGGACCTGTTGATAATGGTGCCTGGGACGTTGGGGGCGGTTGGAATGCAGAAGGTTATGCACAAGTTGAACTGATTGAAAGCCATGAATCGAAAGAAGAGTTTCTGATTGACTATCGTCTCTATATCGAACTCTTGCGCAATCTAGCGGATGAAGCTGGTATACCGAAAACACTTGATACAGACGATTTGGCAGGTATCAAGACACACGAATATTGCACCAATAACCAACCCGATAATAATTCAGATCACATTGACCCCTATCCTTATCTTGCCAAATGGGGTATTAGCCGTGAGCAGTTTAAGCAGGATATTGAAAACGGCTTGACGATTGAAGCAGGATGGCAACAGAACGATACTGGCACCTGGTATGTACACTCAGATGGTTCTTATCCAAAAGATAAGTTTGAGAAAGTCAATGGTACCTGGTATTACTTTGACGGTTCAGGATATATGCTTGCAGACCGCTGGAAGAAGCACATAGACGGCAACTGGTACTGGTTTGACCAGTCAGGCGAAATGGCGACAGGCTGGAAGAAAATCGCTGAGAAGTGGTACTATTTCGATGGAGAAGGTGCTATGAAAACAGGCTGGATCAAATACAAGGAGACTTGGTACTATCTTGATAGTCAAAATGGGGACATGGTTTCCAATGCCTTTGTCAAATCAAATGATGGATGGTATTACCTTAAAGAAGATGGTACGATAGCAGAGAAACCAGAATTTACAGTCGAGCCTGAAGGCTTGATAACAGTAAAATAATAATGGAATGTCTTTCAAATCAGAACAGCGCATATTATTAGGTCTTGAAAAAGCTTAATAGTATGCGTTTTCTTGTGGAGATATTTCCTTCAATTTTTGCTACTATATTAAATAAAAATCAAAAAGCAAACTATAAAGTTATGTTCAAATAAAGTCTAATACTCTGCAGAAATCAAAGTGCAAACCACGTCAGCTTCCATCTGCAACCTCAAAACTGTGTTTTTAGCAGCCTGCGGCTAGTTTCCTAGTTTGCTCTTTGATTTTCATTGAGTATAAATTTGACAATGTAAACCGAGTCGGATAGCTTTAAGTACTGTTTTGAGGTTGAAGATATGATTGTTGATAGGAACTCATCAAATAGGTTTACTATCATCAATTTTGGATTTTTAAGCAGTATCAATAAATTGCTTCCTTGTTTTGTCATATTTTTTTTATTTAAAAAATTGACTTTATGACAAGAGTGTGCTATTCTTTTTATGAGAGGTGTATGAATATGATAAATGTATGTGATGTTGGAAAAAGAATAAAAGAACTTAGAATATCTTCAAATCTTACTCAAGATAAGATTGCTGAATATTTGTCTTTGAATCAAAGCATGATTGCCAAAATGGAAAAAGGTGAAAGGAATATCACGTCGGATGTTATTGAGAAACTATCTGCCCTGTTTTGCTGTACGGTTGAGTATCTTTTGTTTGGCGAACAAGCTGAACAACAGTGTGTCATATCGTTTAGAAAAAATAAAATAGTAGACCAAGATCTTAAAGTTTTAGCGAAAATCAATAAAATTGTATTGAATCAATTTGAGATAGATCAGCTATTGGAGACAAAATAAATGATTGATAAAATGGATTTAAGTAATAAAGCTTCAAATCTTAGAAAAAAGTTGGGAGCTGATGGTGAAGCGCCGATAGATATTTTTAAATTGGTACAAAAGATAGAAAATTTGACGCTGGTATTTTATGGACTCGGAAAGAATATTAGCGGAGTCTGTTATAAAGGAACTCGGTCCAGTCTCATTGTAATCAATTCAGACATGTCATTAGGAAGGCAAAGATTTTCTTTAGCACATGAACTGTATCATCTTTATTATGATGAGGTGAAGAAGAGTTCAGTCAGTCTTATCTTGATTGGTGAAGGAGATGAAACTGAAAGAAAAGCGGATCAGTTTGCTTCATATTTTTTAATTTCCCCATCTTCACTGTATAGGATGGTTGAGGAAATCAGAGAAAATGCCAATAGAACTCATCTTGAAGTAGAAGATATTATAAAATTGGGTCAGTTTTATGGTATCAGTCATAAAGCTATGTTATATAGATTGCGGAATGATGGATACCTTGATGCAGAAGAAATTAAAAATATGGATATTAGTGTTATAGAGACAGCTTCAAGATTAGGCTATGATACAAGTTTATATCGTCCTTTGTCAGAAAGTAAAAAGGAAATGGTATTAGGACACTATATTAAATCGACTGAACAACTTTTAGAAAATAACAGAATTTCGCAAGGGAAGTACGAGGAACTGCTACTAGATGCTTTCAGATATGATATTGTATATGGGCTAGATGAAGAGGGGGAGTTGTCGTTTGACTAGTCGTGTATTTATTGATACAGATTATTTCAGCATTTTTATGGGTTGGCACTGAACATCTTTTAGAAAAGCTCTATTCGGGTAAAATTGTTATTCCACAAGAGGTGTATGATGAAATCAATATACCTACAATTTCCCATTTAAAATCTAGGATAGACCAGTTGGTAACTAAGGGTTCAGCTGAGATTGTGAGCATAAACATTGGAACTGAAGAATACGCATTATATAGAGATTTAACAAGAAATCATGATAGTAACAAGATTATTGGTAAGGGAGAAGCGGCTTCTATTTCCTTAGCGAAAAAGCATAATGGGATATTAGGAAGTAATAATCTAAGAGATGTTAAACCATATGTAGAAGAATTTTCTTTAGAGCATATGACGACAGGAGATATACTGGTTGAAGCGTTTAAAGCGCAATTTATTACTGAACAAGAGGGCAATCATATCTGGAATAATATGCTTAAAAAGAGAAGGAAAATTGGGGCGGATTCTTTTTCAGACTATCTTCGTGGAAGTGTTCATCAAAATAGACAAAAATAAATTTGGATAAATCGAACTCACTATTCAGTAGGCATATGAGCACTTCGAAGAAGAAAAGTGTCAAATTGAGCTTATAAGAGTAGAAATGACCTGCATAGGGGATGAGAGAAAAGTTGTCCTTGAAGTTTCCCTGAACGATCAGTCGCATGTCAAACGATATGCAGGGTGATGTGAGAGGGGATAGCGAGTAGTTTTTGGTTATTTTATCAAAAAACTTGTATTTTATCATACTGAATGATAAAATGTAATAAAAATGATAGAATAAAGGAAAGCTTTTCTAAAATGTGTATCTCCCCACAGGATTCGTTCTTGTGGGATTTTTTTCGTTAAAGAAAGCGATAAATATTGACTTTTTTAAAGAAAGATGTCATAATCCCATCTTTGACAG
>NZ_VMKV01000037.1:0-50280 GCF_013276335.1 Streptococcus sp. 2100
CAAAATCAGCCGCAATTTGTTCATAAGTTCGATATTCTCGCACATATTGAAGAGTGACCATAAGAAGGTCTTCTAGGCTTAGTTTAGGTTTTCGTCCCCCTTTTGCGTGTTTACCTTGATAAGCTGTTTTCAATACAGCTAACATCTCTTCAAAAGTGGTGCGCTGAACACCAACAAGACGCTTGAATCGTGCATCAGTTAGTTGTTTACTTGCTTCATAATTCATAGAACTACTATACCATGTTTTGTTTCGCAGGAAGTCTAATCAAACAGGATATCCTGTTGAAACGGAACTAGCGAGTCTAACAATCATCTCTGATAAATCAGTCGATGGCGAAATCTGAACGACTCGACTCTTTGGAGAAAGACATGCTTCTATCCTCTGGCAAGTCGAAAGTTTTGAGGGCATCGAAGCCATCCTCATCGATAAAGAAGGTCACCTAAGCTGTTCTTCAGGAATTCCTACTCTATAGAGACAACTGTTTCAATGGAGTTTTAAAATTGTATTATGTAAAAAGAGAAAGGAAATCTCATGTTATAGTCATTTAGTTTTAAAAAAGAAAGAATACATATTATGAATTTGGATCATCAAGACTACGACCATGTAATCCTTTTTCACGTTGTACCTGACGTAGTTTTTCTGGTGTAACATCATTACCTTCTTCGTCCACAATTTTGATTCCCTCAATGTGGTGACGAACAGAGCGACGATAACCTTCAATGTACTCCTCACGTAGTTTAGCTTGTTCCACTTTTTCTTCTGATGTCAAGCCTTCTGCTTTTTTCTTTTTGGCAAGCTCATTGATACGATCAATTTTTTTAGGATCCATGTTTCTCTCCTTTATGATAAGATTTAATCCGTTTAACAGATTTTATTTGGTATTGATTTGGTTAAAACGTGCAAGTTTAGCTGCTTTCTTGGTTAATTGAGACAAGATTGCCAAACGATTTTGACGGACTGCTTCATTTTCAGCCATAACCATGGTATTCTCAAAGAATGCATCAATGACTGGGCTAAGAGCAAAGAGCTGTTTCAATTGCTGACTGGCAGTCCCTGACAAAACGAGTGATTCTACTGCTTCTGCCAAGGTTTTCTCTTCTTCATTCTCAAAGAGAGCTGAATCAACTGTGGCTACTCCTTCTGCCTTCTCAGTCAAGTTAAAGGCACGAGAGAGTGATTCAACGGATGGTTTGAAGTCTTCTTCCTTGCTTGCTTCTACGAGAGCACTTGCTGCTTCCAACATATCTGCCACAACAAAGTTTGATCCTGCAAGAACGGCTTCCTTAATGTCTTTTGGAGTAGAACCCATCATCTTATCAACACGAGCCTTGATAAAGTTCATAACCTCTGTCTTATTTTCATAAGTCAAGCTGTCAAATGTTAAAGCATAAAGGCTATCAATCAGCTCGTCCATAGCAATGTGCCAACCAAAGGCATCCAATATACGAACTACACCTTGCGTCGCACGACGAAGGGCATAAGGGTCATTAGAACCTGATGGAATCAAACCTACTGAGAAGAAACTCAAAATCGTATCCAATTTATCTGCAATAGCAAGCACTGCACCAACCTTGCTCTCTGGAAGTTCTCCTTCAGCTGATGTAGGCATGTAGTGTTCACGAATAGCAGTTGCCACTGCTGGAGTTTCACCAGCAAGAAGGGCATATTTCTCACCCATAATTCCTTGGAGCTCGTCAAATTCACCAACCATACCTGTCAACAAGTCAAACTTGTAAATTGCTGCTGCACGGGCTAGGTCAACTGTTTCATCCGCTGACAAGCCTGCTTTTTCTGCCAAGAGAATAGCAATCTGACCCGTACGAATCATGTGTTCACGAAGGGAACCAATCTTCTCATGGAAGGTCACATTGTTTAATTTTTCAACAAGATCTGAAATGACCAATTTTTGATCTTCACGCCAGAAGAATTCACCATCTTCTAAGCGAGCGACCAAGACTTTTTCATTTCCTTTGATAACATTTTCCAAATGCTCTGCATTTCCATTACGAACAGAAATGAAGTTTGGCAATAGTTTACCGTCTTGATCACGGACAACAAAGTAACGTTGGTGTTCCTTCATTGAAGTCACCAAAACTTCTTCTGGAACTTCAAGATATTTAGCATCAAAACTTCCCATAAAGGCAGTTGGGTATTCAACCAAGTTCAAGACTTCATTCAGCAAATCAGCGTCAATCTCTATACCTACACCACGCTCAGCTTCGATTGTCTTGATTTGGTCAACAATCATTTGCTCACGTTCACGTGGATCTGCAATTACATACTGTGCACGAAGGTCTTCTTCATAGCTCAATGCTGACTGAATCTTAGTTTCTTGTCCCAAGAAACGATGGCCACGGCTCACACGCCCTCCCTTGATATCAAGGAAATCCAAATCAAACTCTTCTTCATCTAAAAGAACAGTTAAAGTGTGAACAGGGCGGATGTATTCAAAGGTGTTGTTAGCCCAGTGCATGCTGACAGGGAAAGTCAAGGACTTCAAGACATCTACAACACCAGGAACAATGGCTTCAACTGCTTGACCAATTTCTTCCTTGGTAACATAGACATATTCTTCACCCTTGATTTCACGGAATTCGATATCTTCAACAGTCAAGCCTTTCCCACGGACAAATCCTTGAGCTGCTTTGGTGAAGTTTCCATCACTATCCAATGCAATTTTCTTTGCTGGCCCCTTAAAATCTTCTGTCAAATCAGACTGTTTGTCTGCAAGACCAGTTAAACGAACAGCCAAACGACGTGGTGTTGAGAAGGTCTGAATAGCTTCAAAAGACAAGCGGTTTTCCTTGAGAAAGGCTGCCATTTTTTCGCCTAGTTGTTTTTCACTTGGTGTGACAACATAGGCTGGTAATTCTTCAAGACCGAGTTCTACTAATAAGTTTTTTGTCATGTTTTTTCTCCGAAAAATATCTTTTTATTTTCCAGTTTGCCTTATGTGATTGGTACGCAAGCAACCAACTTCGTTGTTTCATTGCTAAAATTGGAGCCAAAAGTCTCCAATTTTGCCTAGTATCCTTAGTTTCACTAAGGATACCTTCATCACTGCTGCAACTGGTTCAGGGCTCACACTGTTCGCCCATTTTCGTAATTTGTCACTTTCTTTATTCCGCGTCTTCTGCTAAGAGTTTAACTCGTGTTGCTTCATCTAAAAGTGGGTAACCTAGGCGTTTGCGTTCTGCGACAAAGGTTTTGGCTACAACTCGGGCCAAGTTACGGATACGAGCGATATAGCCTGCGCGCTCTGTTACAGATACGGCACCACGCGCATCAAGCAGGTTAAAGGTGTGTGAACATTTGAGAACATAGTCATAGGCAGGGTGAACCAAGCCTTCTTCCAAGGCACGACCAGCCTCTTTTTCAAACTTATCAAAGTTTTCCAGCAACATTTCTTGATCCGAAATTTCAAATGAATATTTTGAATGCTCGTACTCAGGCTGGATAAAGATTTCTCCGTATTTTACACCATCGGCCCACTCAATATCATAGACAGAATCTACTTCTTGGATGTAAGAAGCCAAGCGTTCCAAACCATAGGTAACTTCCGCAGTCACAGGGCCAGTTGCCAATCCACCGACTTGTTGGAAATAAGTGAACTGAGTGATTTCCATCCCATCAAGCCAAACTTCCCAACCAAGACCAGCTGAACCAGTAGATGGATTTTCCCAGTTGTCCTCAACAAAACGGATATCGTGCTCCAAAGGATTGATTCCCAATTTTTCCAAAGACTCAAGGTAAAGTTCTTGGATGTTTGATGGCGAAGGCTTCATAACCACTTGGAATTGGTGGTGTTGGTAAAGACGGTTAGGGTTTTCACCGTAACGACCGTCCGCAGGACGGCGTGATGGCTCTACATAAGCCGCATTCCATGGCTCAGGCCCAATGGCACGAAGAAAAGTGTAAGGACTCATGGTTCCCGCACCTTTTTCATTATCATAAGCCTGCATGAGCATACAACCTTGGTCATTCCAAAATTGTTGCAAAGTCAAAATAATTTCTTGAAATGTTAATTTCTTAGACATTGAATACTCCTTAATAAAAAATAATTTCTTGCGACACGAGTCTGCCTCGTCGATTATACGAGGCAAGACGAGTTAGTACTGCGTCTAGCTCAGGCACTCTAGTGCTGAGCGTAGGGCAGTCCGACTGTAAGGAGGTTTCTGCCACTGACGCAGTGAAATGTTAATTTCTTAGACATTGTTTACTCCTTTTTATATAAATTACTTGCGACACGAGTCTGCCTCGTCGATCATACGAGGCAAGACGAGTTAGTACTGCGTCTAGCTCAGGCACTCTAGTGCTGAGTGTGGGGTAGCCCGACTGTAAGGAGGTCTCTGCCACTGACGCAGTAAAATGTTAATTTCTTAGACATTGTTTACTCCTTTAGTTTTTATATTTCTTTTTCAATTAATTTCTGTTGAACAAACCAATTTAACAAGGGAAGAGTTTTATCTGTATTTGCCCATAAATGATAAGAATCGAAGACCGCTTGTACACTACCTAGATTTTCTACCAACTTATCTATTGTCAAAAAACTACGCCAGTATTCGTAAAAAATACTTGCATAGTTCTTATCATAGGTCGAAGAACCAAAATCATTCAATGAATGCCAACCATACTTCTTCTGAAAAAGTTCTACAAGAGATTGATTACAAATTTTTTCCGCTTGAAATTCCTCTTCTGTCAAGAAATACTTGCGACTAATATATTCAACCATTCCCTCTTCGAACCAGATATAAGAGTCGTAACCATCAAAATCATCTAAAAAATACTCCGACCAATGAGCTAACTCATGTCCTACAATCTGTAAGAGGAAATTTTCAGATAAAGAATGATAGTGACTTTCTATTGCTTGAGTTTGCTGAGAACACTCGTAGTCCATCAACTGATACAAATACAACTCTTTCCAAACAGCTAAATCAGGCGTCACAACCATTCGTCTATTATTTGTATAGGCTGGAACAGCGCTTTCCCTAATAATCTGTGTAGCAGCATTAAAACTTGACCAAATAACGGCTTGCGGTAAATCACAAACTGCAAGTTCATTCTTTAAAAAAGATTGATAATCTTTCAACTTTTCAGTATTTCTTACTACAAAATCACGAAATGCAGCTAGTTGACTATCGTCCTTTACAAGATAAAGGTTTTCCACGTCTCTCCTTTCTTTCACACAATAGACTGAATAAGCAAAAGAACCGCGTCCGACAATCCTAGGTTGACTTAACCTAGGGGCGTCAGAAACGCGGTTCCACCCTAATTTATTACTTCATTGTTTTTGAAAATTCTACAGAAAGCGCCAGCTCTTTATCTTGTCCTACTTGGCTCCCACTATCCCAAGCTCGCTTGAAGAACGCCATAAGACTTTCTTTCCTGTTGACTATTATATCAAAAATTAGAACAATGTACAATTCTTTTTATGATTTTCTAAAAATCCACATCATCAACTCGTGGAGCACCAGACTGAACAGCTATCATTTTTAAGGTTTCTCGTTCCTCTTGACTCAGTTCAATTCCAAAGCAATCAAGATTAGCCTGAATACGAGAGGCTGTGACAGATTTTGGAAGTGGTAAAAATCTTTCTGCCAAGCTCCAGGCCAAGGCTATCTGAGCAACAGACTTTCCATGATTTGCTGCGATTTCTTGCACTTCCTTGCTATCAAATAGTTCTCCCTGACCAAAAGGTCCCCAAGCTTCCAATAAAATTCCTTTTTCTCGACAGTAATCTACGACATCCTCTTGATAGACACCTGGCGCCAAGCGAACTTGATTGACCGCTGGAAGAATTTTTGCTGTTGCAAGCAAGGCATCCAAATGATGGGGAAGGAAATTACTAACCCCGATAGCACGGATTTTGCCTTCTTGATAAAGCTCCTCCATCGCTCTCCAGACTTCTGAATTTCGGATTTTCCATTGGTCATTTTCTCTGAGCGGTTTTGGATTTGGCCAATGAATCAAATACAAATCCAAATATTCCAAGCCCAGCTTCTCTAAAGACTCTTCAAAAGCCTGACGAGCTTGCTCATAGTTGTGATTTCTATTCCAGAGTTTGCTGGTTACAAAAATTTCCTCCCTCGGAATACCACTATCTTGAATGGCACGACCAACGCTTTCTTCATTTTTATAAATAGCTGCCGTATCGATATGGCGATAGCCTGCCTTTAAAGCCTCTAGTACAGCTTGATAGGCAATCTCTCCATTTTCAGCTTTCCAGGTACCAAATCCCAGAACTGGAATTTCTACTCCATTATTTAATTGATAAGTATTCATATACTCCTCCTTCTCTCTTATTCATCAATTATAGCATAAAATATTTTTTACTAATTAGTACTATCTTCTCTTCTGTAAAAAATAAGTCTATCACATATCTGACAGACCCATTTTTGTTGCTTATTCATCACGACTATAATACAGCTCATGAGCTTTTAGGCGAGTATTGAGCATCTCTGGTATGGTCACAAAGGTGTACCCTTGATTTTTCAAATACTCAATGACCCTTGGCAAGGCATTGACTGTCGGACTGTGAATATCATGCATCAGAACGATAGAGCCGTTAGCTACTTGATGCTGAATTTCCGTCAAAATAGCTGTTTCATTTTTACTCTTCCAGTCCAGACTATCCACATCCCACATGATAAAGCTCAAATCGAGGCTATTGCGAATGTCGTCTGTAATGGCTCCATAAGGCGGGCGCATGAGTTTTGAACTAGAACCCAGTACTTTAGTTAGCACATCCTCAGTATCAGTAATCTGCTTTTTAGCTTCATCAAGAGAAAGTTGCGAGAGAATCGGATGGCTCCAACTATGGTTTCCAACAACATGACCTTCGGATTTTATCCTTTTCACCAAGTCCTCATTCCCAGAAACGTTTTTCCCAAGTACAAAGAAAGTGGCTTTAACACCATATTTAGCTAGAGTCTCTAATGCCTGCGGAGTCGTTGCTGGATTTGGACCATCATCAAAGGTTAGAGCGACAACTTTTTGATGTTTCTTATCAAAGTAAGACTGGTACAAGGCTGCGTCTTTTTCAAGTAAGTACGAAGATTGGATAACATCAAAGAAAGCAGATACTGGCAAGGCTATCTCTTCTAAATTTTCAACCACAGGACTTGGATAAAGGATGATCTGACTATCCTTGTAATCAAAATTCCATGCAGACAAGTCTTGGTCGGAGAAACCTTTAACAATCTGATCACTCTGGTCTTGCTCCAATTTCTTATCCTGTAAGAAGGAAGTCAATTCTTTTATCAGCTGTTCCTTGGCCTTACTAGCATCTGAAAACAGTTGGTCAAGTGTAAAAGGTTGCCCATCTTCTGTTAAGTGAACCTTTCCTAGGCTGGTCTTTTCAGTCTCTTCAACCTTAAAATCAACTAAATCATAGATTTGTTTCGTCGCATTACGATTGACGACTCCCTTTAAACCTGACTCTTCTTGCTCTGTATAGTAGAAAACAAGATTGTCCTTACTTTCTAGCTTGTCCTTAATATCTTGATTTATCAGCTCCTTAACAGACGAAATCACTTGCTCCCCTTGGAGAGGATAATAGGTAATCACTTCGGTTTGTCCCTTACGAAAATGCTCCTTCTGATTTCCCTCACTCAATTGATCGTCTTTCTCTTTTTTGAGCGATTCAATCTTTTGCTCAAAGCTTTTTTGCTGATACATTTTAAAAACAATAAATCCGCCTAATAGGCAAATAGAAATTGCTAAAATACCAATCAAAGCCAATAATATATGTCTCTTTTTCCCGTGTCTGCCACGTCCCAGTCTACTTTTATTCATATTTATATCATAACAAATTTAAGCAATAATTTCAATGATACAGTTTGGCAATCCACAATTCCTCTAGCAAGCCAAAGCATCTCACATCAACTAGATCAGCCCTATCTATAGGAACCATCTAGTTTTCTATCTATGGAATTTCTAGTAGATTGAAGCTAGAATAGACACCGTCACTTCTAAAAACATTCTGAGAAATTGATTTATTTTTCCCAGTCGATTTATCCTCAAACATCCCTATACCTCTGATATTTTCTTGATAATACTATATACCCAGACACTTGTAGTTTTACCTTCAGCTAGTAATGTTGACTTTTCTTCTTCAGATAATTTTTTCCGTAAGTAGTCAATCTGCTGAGAAGTAATGTTCTCTTTCCCCATTGCCTTGACAGATTGTATCACCATTGCAGTTAAGGTTGACATATTTGAAATATCTCCATTATTTCTATGCTTAAATTCTATTCTTGCCTTACCAACATTAAAACTGGCATATCTTCCATCTGATATATAGATCCATTTTGCTGGTACCTGCGTAGATAGACCAAGTAAATTAAGGGCTGTGTTTCCCGATGGAGCAATGGTCCAATTATATTTTCTAGCAATAGCATCAGCAACTTCATCCACAGAGGCCATTGCATACTCTCCAATCAGTTCTATATATTTTGGTTTATAATAAATACCTTTCAAAATGCGAGTAACCTTTTTGTCTTTTACAAGACGATTTAATGTACTACGAACAGTTTCATATCCTACAATTTCAAAGAAATCATTTGCTATAAAAACTTGATTCGATTCAAAATTTTCTATCCTGTTTACTATTTCCTGCTTATCGTTCATCTATCGCACCTCCTTTGCACCGAATATGATGCTATTTTGGGTGCGAGAGTCATTTTATCAAGAGGGAACAGACCTCTTACAATTTCTTATGTAACATCTCTATCTATTTTATCCCATTTCTTATTTCAGTAATCGCTTGATTATAAAAATCAGGATAGTCAGCCGTATTTATTTCTTTTATATTGTAAAATGAAATAAGAATAGGACGATTCGATCAGGACAGTCAAATCGATTTCTAACAATGTTTTAGAAGTAGAGGCGCACTATTCTAGTTTCAATCTACTATAATAGAAATTACTTTGACTTTCCTGACTGATTTGTTTAGTTCTTATTTCATTCAGATATGCTATGCATTAACCAATAGCGGATACCTACGGAGAACTTGCCACTCAGATGTAGGACCTGCCCATCATACAAAAAAACAGACTTCATCCCACAAAGAGATAAAATCTGTTACTATTTTCTACACGATATTTCCTAATTTTTAATCCAGCAGTTGGTCTACTTGGCTGATGACTCGCTCGGTAAAGGGCTTGTTGCCAAAAAACTCCAACCACGGCTTGCGAACCTCGTCTTTGCTGGTTTCTCTGTATTTTTTAGGTCTTATTTATGATGCTCTTTCAATAGTTCTTCAAACTCAGCCACAGTCATGCCTAATTGCTCACTCGCAACCTCAGGTGTTAGAAGACCTTGACGAACTAGATTTGCTAAACTTACTTTTAATCCCTGTTCGATGCCTTCAGCTCGTCCACGTTCAATTCCCTGTTCAATGCCCTCAGCTCGCCCACGTTCAAGACCGCGCTCCAGTCCTTGTTCAATCCCTTCCGCCCTAGCAGTTTCTAAGGCATAGTCCTGTGCTAACATGGCTTGTTCTTCTCGCCTGCGTTGTTCACTAAACATTTTCTTATCCTCCTCGGACCAACTCTTGTAGTCCAGCAGTTGATCTGCTTGGCTGATGGCTCGCTCGGGCTGCTGGGTAAAGGGTTTATTCCCGAAAAACTCTAACCATGGTTTACGAACCTTGTCTTTGCTGGTTTCTCTGTATTTTTTTAGTTCCAAGAAAGCCATCTTAACCAGATGGTTTTCCTGACCGTTATTTGTGATGGTTAAGACCTCACCTGTCGTGTCCTCTCGCATGCTAAAACTGTGGAAAGCCAAATCATCTTGAAAATAATTACTATCCACAATTGCAATAGCGTATACTGGTGCGATGTGTTTGTAGCTCTGGTGAGTATTGCCTTCTTGCTGGCGAATTTTTTCAAGATTTTGATTGACCTGACTGCACAGGTAAGCCCATAAACGATTGATGAAAAAATTCTGATGATGGACTTGGATTTCAATGATTACTTGAGTGCCATTATCCAACTCCGCCAAGACGTCTATACTGGTATAGAAATCCTGCGCCGAGTAGGGCAGGGAAGGCAAGACGTGAATGTTACTTCCCTCCAAAATCGTCACATTTTTTGCTGGCAAGTCCAGCATATCGCGAATAAATTGACAAGTGATTTCTGGATTGCTAAAAATTTTCTTAGCAACCAAGTCGTTGGTCGGGCTAATGCCCGGATGTCTTAGAATCATCCTTCTCCTCCTTCTATTATAGCACATTTTTTAATCTAATTTGCTAGATTTGATGCTTCTATCTATTTATTCGTAAAAGAAAGCTTTTCTTCAGAAGAAAGCTAATCGCTTATTTGAAATTTTTCCCCTCTGTTGGATAGTCCCGTCTATCTATGTTATAATAAAAGAAGGATTTAAAATCAGAAAAGGAGTATTTATGCTTAAATTAGGTATCATTGGCACTGGCGATATCAGCCACCACTTCATAGAAGCAGCCCATACTAGTGGGAAATACCAGCTGGTCGCAGTCTATTCTAGGAAACTTGAAACCGCAGCAACCTTTGCTTCTCGCTATCAGGATATCCAACTATTTGATCAATTAGAAGACTTCTTCAAGAGCTCCTTCGATGTAGTCTATATTGCCAGTCCAAACTCCTTGCATTTTGCTCAGGCAAAGGCTGCCTTGTCTGCAGGTAAACATGTCATTCTTGAAAAGCCAGCTGTCACTCAGCCACAAGACTGGCCGGATTTGGTTCAAACAGCTGAAAAAAATCACTGTTTTATCTTTGAAGCAGCTCGTAATTACCATGAAAAAGCTTTCACTATCATCAAAAACTTTTTAGCAGACAAACAAATTTTGGGGGCAGATTTCAACTATGCCAAATATTCTTCCAAAATGCCTAACTTGTTGGCTGGGCATACGCCCAATGTCTTTTCAGAGCGTTTTGCTGGTGGAGCACTTATGGATTTGGGGATTTATCCTCTCTACGCTGCCGTTCGTCTCTTTGGAAAGGCTGAGGACGCAACCTACATGGCTCAACAGCTTGACAATAGCATGGACCTAAATGGAGACGGTATCCTCTTCTACCCTGACTATCAAGTTCATATTAAAGCTGGAAAAAATATCACTTCCAATCTTCCTTGCGAGATTTATACGACAGATGGTACCTTGACCCTCAACACCATTGAGCATATTCGCTCAGCTTTTTTTACCGACCACCAAGGAAATCAAGTCCAGCTCCCTATCCAACAGGCTCCTCATACGATGACTGAGGAAGTCGCTGCATTTGCACAGATGATTCAGCAACCAGACCAGACACTCTACCAGAATTGGCTGGATGATGCAAGTTCAGTTCATGAGCTACTATATACTATGCGCCAGACTGCTGGCATTAGATTTGAGGCAGAAAAATGAAAAACAAACTACCGACTGAATGGCAAGAACTGAGTGACCAACTCGGTTTCCAAGAATTCACTCCCATTCAAACCCAACTATTTGAGCCCCTTCTTGCTGGAGAAAACCTCCTAGGAGTGAGCCCAACAGGAACTGGTAAGACCCTAGCTTACCTTCTACCAAGTCTTCTCAGACTACAAAAGAAAAAAGCCCAACAACTCTTGATTCTAGCACCAAATACAGAGCTTGCTGGACAGATTTTTGACGTATGTAAAACGTGGTCAGAAGCTGTCGGCTTGACAGCCCAACTCTTTCTACCAGGTTCAAGTCAAAAACGTCAAATTGAACGACTCAAAAAAGGACCAGAAATTCTGATTGGAACCCCTGGCCGTATCTTTGAACTGATTAAATTGAAAAAAATCAAGATGATGAACGTAGAAACCATCATCCTGGATGAATTTGACCAATTGCTTGATGATTCTCAAATTCATTTTGTTGAGAAAATAACTCACTACGCACCGCGTGACCACCAACTTGTCTATATGAGTGCGACGACCAAGTTTGACCAAAAGAAGATTGCGCCTAACACACGTACCATTGATCTTTCTGACCAAAAATTGGACAACATCCAGCACTTCTACATGCAGGTAGACCAACGTCACCGAGTGGATATGCTACGAAAACTGTCTCATGTAGAGGATTTCCGAGGTCTTGTCTTCTTTAACAGCCTATCAGACCTTGGAAGTGCAGAAGAAAAACTACAGTATCGGGATATCTTGGCTGTTTCTCTAGCTAGTGATGTCAATGTCAAATTTAGAAAAGTCATCTTAGAAAAGTTTAAAGACAAGCAACTAACCCTGCTTCTTGCAACAGATCTTCTGGCACGTGGAATTGATATCGATAGCCTAGAATGCGTCGTAAATTTTGATGTCCCTAGAGATATTGAAACCTACACTCACCGTGCTGGCCGTACTGGCCGTATGGGCAAGGAAGGTTATGTTATCACTCTCGTAACCCATCCTGAAGAACTCAAAAAACTTAAGAAGTTTGCAAGTGTCCGTGAAATTGTCCTAAAAAATCAAGAACTCTATATCAAATAATCCCCTTTGCTCTATGCCCATCAGGTGTATAGAGCTTTTTTATAAGCAATTCAATTTTATACTCTTCGAAAATCTCTTCAAACCGCGTCAGCTTCGCCTTGCCGTATAGATGTTACTGACTTCGTCAGTCTTATCTGCAACCTCAAAAACATGTTTTGAGCTGACTTCATCAGTCTTATCTACAACCTCAAGACCATGTTTNNCTCAAAACAGTGTTTTGAGTAGCCTGCAGCTAGCTTCCTAGTTTGCTCTTTGATTTTCATTGAGTATTAGTTCAATATCTGAAAAAAAAAGAACCTTGCAAAGCAAGATTCTTTTAGTGTCTGACTTAAATAATTGTTCTTCTGGGAACTAAATCGAATTAAGCTTCGATTTCTGTAACCATACCTGAACCAACAGTACGTCCACCCTCACGGATAGAGAATGTAGTACCTTGTTCTACGGCGATTGGGTGGATCAACTCAACGTCGATTGTCACGTTATCACCAGGCATTACCATTTCAGTACCTGCTGGAAGTTCGATTGAACCTGTAACGTCAGTAGTACGGAAGTAGAATTGTGGACGGTAGTTGTTGAAGAATGGAGTGTGACGTCCACCTTCTTCTTTAGTAAGGATGTAAACTTCACCTTTGAATTTAGTGTGTGGGTTGATTGAACCTGGTTTAGCGATAACTTGTCCACGTTCGATTTCATCACGTTGAACACCACGAAGAAGGACACCTACGTTATCTCCAGCAAGACCTTCGTCAAGTTGTTTACGGAACATTTCAACACCAGTAACAACTGCTTTTTGAGTTTCTTCTTTGATACCAACGATTTCGATTTCGTCGTTGACTTTAACGATACCACGGTCGATACGTCCTGAAGCAACTGTACCACGTCCAGTGATTGAGAATACGTCCTCGACTGGAAGAAGCAATGGTTTGTCAGTGTCACGTTCTGGTTCTGGGATGTACTCATCAACTGTGTTCATCAATTCCATAACGATGTCTTCGTATTTAGAGTCACCTTCAAGAGCTTTAAGAGCTGAACCTTGGATAACTGGAAGATCGTCACCTGGGAAGTCGTATTCTGACAATAGGTCACGGATTTCCATTTCAACCAATTCAAGCAATTCTTCGTCGTCAACCAAGTCAACTTTGTTCATGAAGACGATAAGGTGTTTAACACCAACCTGACGTGAAAGAAGGATGTGCTCACGAGTTTGTGGCATTGGTCCGTCAGTTGAAGCTACTACAAGGATAGCTCCGTCCATTTGAGCGGCACCAGTGATCATGTTTTTAACGTAGTCCGCGTGTCCTGGAGCGTCGATGTGAGCGTAGTGACGTTTTTCAGTTTCGTACTCAACGTGCGCAGTGTTGATTGTGATACCGCGTTCGCGTTCTTCTGGAGCAGCATCGATAGACGCATAGTCTTTAGGTTGGTTAACTGATGAAGGCAAGCGACGTGCCAAAACAGTTGTGATAGCTGCAGTTAGGGTAGTTTTACCGTGGTCAACGTGTCCGATAGTACCAATGTTAACGTGTGGTTTACTACGATCGTATTTTTCTTTTGCCATTTGAGTAAAAGCCTCCAATAAAATATATTTTATAGATAGACAGTAGGCAATACAGTCTAACTTTCCTTACTATTTTATCAAATTTCAGCTAAATTGCAAGTGTTTTACAACGTTTTTGTGAATTATTCTTGGTAAAAATTTAGCTAGCTAATAGAAAGTACTAAATAGACTTATCCTTCAAGGAGTTTTCAGCATTATCCATCCACTCACTTGCTGAGAAGGTAAATAGTCTCTGGTTTATACTACAAAAGCAAACTAGGTAGCTAGTATAAGTTACTCACAACATCGGTTTAATACTCTTCGAACATCTCTTCAAACCACGTCAGCGTCGCCTTACCGTAGGTATAGTTGAGACTGGTCAAAAAGTCTTTGCAATCAGAAAAACATATAGTATCAGGTCTTGAGAAACCTTGGTACTATGCGTTTTATTGTGGGAAGATTTACTTCATTTTCTCCTAAAGTCGAGTTTTTGCCCAACCTCTTCATCTACAACCTCAAAACACTATTTTGAGCTGACTTCGTCAGTTCTATCTACAANNAACCTGCGGCTAGCTTCCTAGTTTACTCTTTGATTTTCATTGAGTATAAGATTGCAGATAAAACGATAACCATCATAGGACACAGCAGAGCCAATGTCGGTCGAAGAATAGCCCCCCTAATCGCTTATTTTATGGCAAAATGAAATAAAAACTAAACATTTTGTTGAAGAAGGCAAATCAATTCCTCACAATGTTTGAGAAAGAAGGGCGGACTATTCCAACCTCAACCCACTATAAAGCAGACTTACAAGATAGGGAACCCATCTCCGATAATATATAGTAGAATGAAAACTGCACAATTTGATTGGGGAATTCAAATCAATTTCTCACAATGTTTTAGAAACAAGGGTCTATTATTTCAACTGCAACCTACTATAATAGCCCATTGAAGCTGGAATAGCCTACTGAGACTTCTAAACCACTGCTGGAGAGGAGTTTGTTTCGATTTTCTTTCATTTCCCTAAAAAATCAAAAAGAGAGAACCAGTCTGATCCTCTCTTACTTATAGATGGTGCTCACTCAAATGTTAAAGGAGCTATTTCTTAGAGATAAAGGAATTTGAATACAGCTACTGCCGCAATTGCTGCTGCAATAGGTGCTACTACTGGTACCCAAGAATACCACCATTTTGAATCGCCTTTATGCTCACCAAGAACTGATTTTGGAAGGAAAGCATGAAGGAGACGTGGTCCCAAGTCACGAGCTGGGTTCAAGGCAGGTCCTGTAGGTCCTCCAAGTGATGTTACCAAAGCCATAACGAGGAATCCAAGTGCCAAGTGAGCCACAGAAAGTCCTGAAGCAGTGTGTGGAGCCACCTGTGCTTTAATAGCCAAGTCAGAAAAATCAACTGTTTGTCCTGCTTGTGTTGCCATTTGTTTCATGTATTGAAGCACTTCAGCACCAAAGAAGTTTTTAGTCAAACCAAGAGCTGCAAAGAACAAAACAAATGAACCAACAAACTCGTTAATCAAACCATTGACAGTTGCTGCATAGCGACTTTCTTTTGTACCATGGTCAATACTTGAAATAGTTGAGAAAGTCCCCAAGATGTTATTTGGGTTTTCAGTTTTCAAGTAGAATGGACGGTGTGTTGCCACAACTAAGGCTTGACCAAAGATAGCCCCCAAGACTTGTGCGATAATGTAAGGTACCACTTGTGCCCAAGGGAAAAGACCGCTAACTGCAAGTCCTAGAGTGAAAGCAGGGTTGATGTGGTTCCCAGATACGTTACCAAACATCAAGGCTGGGATCATAACCCCCATACCATAACCAACAGCGATGACGATCCAGCCACTTTGGTGACCTTTCGTACCTTTAAGTTCAACGTTGGCAACTGCACCATTCCCAAGAATGATCAAAATGGCAGTTCCCAAAAATTCAGTGGCATACTTTAGTGCCCATGTGAAATCCATTTGCTAGATTCTCCTTAAAATTTTTTAGATATTCCTTATTTTATCAATTTTTACCCTATTTAGCAACTAGTTTCTGGAAAGATTTTTTAAAAATAATACTCTTCGAAAATCTCTTCAAACCACGTCAACGTCGCCTTACCGTATGTATATGATACTGACTTCGTCAGTCTTATCTGCAACCTCAAAACGGCTATCTTGGGCTAGGTAAGACAGAGAAATATCTTTTTTCTTATTGATTTCTCCGCTAGTTGGCTCCTCTTCTCCAACTAAAATCTTCAAAAGAGTAGACTTACCTGCACCATTTTTCCCAACAAGGGCAATCCGATCTCGTTCATCAACCTGCAGGTTGATATTATCAAAAAGAACCTCTCCTGCAAAAGAACGTTCAATTTTATTAGCTTGTAAAATAATCATGCAAGTAGTATAGCATGTTTCCCTAAGGCATTCAAGACAATCGTCTTAACTCAAATATCCTAGAAAAACCGGCTCTGCTTATTCTTGGTATTAAAAAGTATTTGGATTATAAACTCTACTTATTTTTTTGCAAGATAGCTAGCTAAACATTTTCGCTCGTTTACAAGAGTGACTCAAACTCAGCGACAGTCATTCCTAACTGCTGGCTGGCAAATTCAGAAGTTAAAACATGTTGACGAACCATGTCTAAGAAGGCAAAAAGTTTTCCACGTTCTAAACCTTGTTCTAAACCTTGTTCTAAACCCTGTTCAACCCCCTCAGCCCTAGCGGTTTCCAAAGCATAGTCCTGTGCTAACAAGGCTTGTTCTTCGCGCATACGTAGTTGACTAAACATTTTTCTGTCCTCCTCGGACCAGCTCTTGTAGTCCAGCAGTTGGTCTGCTTGGCTGATGGCTCGCTCGGGTTGTTGAGTAAAGGGCTTGTTCCCAAAAAACTCCAACCACGGCTTGCGAACCTCGTCTTTGCTGGCTTCTCTGTATTTTTATTATTCTTATTTACAATGGTCTTTCAATAGCTCCTCAAACTCAGCAACTGTCATTCCTAACTGCTGGCTGGCAACCTCAGATGTCAGAAGACCTTGGCGAACGAGATTTAGTAGCATAGACAAACTACCTTCAACTTTTCCACGCTCCAGTCCTTGTTCAAGACCACGTTCTAAACCTTGTTCAACCCCCTCAGCCCTAGCGGTTTCCAAAGCATAGTCCTGTGCTAACAAGGCTTGTTCTTCTCGCATACGTAGTTGACTAAACATTTTTCTGTCCTCCTCGGACCAGCTCTTGTAGTCCAGCAGTTGGTCTGCTTGGCTGATGGCTCGCTCGGGTTGTTGGGTAAAGGGCTTATTACCAAAAAACTCCAACCAGGGCTTGCGAACCTTGTCTTTGCTGGTTTCCCTGTATTTTTTTAATTCCAAGAATGCCATCTTGACTAGATGGTTTTCTTGTCCGTTATTGGTAATGGTTAAAACCTCACCTGTCGTATCCTCTCGCATACTAAAACTGTGAAAAGCCAAGTCATCTGAGAAGTAATTACTATCGACAATTGCGATAGCGTATACAGGTGCGATATGCTTGTAACTCTGGTGGGTATCACCTTCACGTTGGCGAATTTTTTCAAGATTTTGATTGACCTGACTACACAGATAAGCCCACAGGCGATTGATGAAAAAATTCTGATGATGTACCTGAATCTCAATAATTACTTGCGTACCATTATCCAACTCCGCCAAAACATCTATACTTGTATAGAAATCCTGTGCCGAGTACGGTAAGGAAGGCAAGACGTGAATGTTGCTTCCCTCCAAAATGGTCACATTTTTTGCAGGTAAGTCCAGCATATCGCGGATAAATTGACAGGTGATTTCTGGATTGCTAAAGATTTTCTTAGCAACCAAATCATTGGTCGGGCTGATGCCCGGATGTCTTAGAATCATCCTTTTCCTCCTTCTATTATAGCACATTTTTTAATCTAATTTACTAGATTTGATGCTTCTATCTATTTATTCGGAAAAAGAGTAGAAAAAACAAAAGAAATTCAAACTTTATAGCAAAAGGAAATAAACTCTGAACAAATAGGATAGTAAAGTCGAATCAATTTCTAGCAATGTTTTATAAGTTATAATGTTCTGTTCTGAATTTAAGATAACATATAATTTAAAGAGACTGGACCAAAACTCAACTTCCGGAGAAAATAAAGTAAATCTTCCCACAATAAAACGCATAGTCTCAAGTTTTGAACACCTGATACTATGCGTTTTTCTGATTTGAGAGGCTTTTTCTCAGCCTCTTCTTAATCTTATACTCAATGAAAATCAAAGAGGAAACTAGCCGCAGGTTGCTCAAAGTACTGCTTTGAGGTTGTAGANNATATCTACGGCAAGGCGACGTTGACGCGGTTTGAAGAGATTTTCGAAGAGTATTAGCTTTTCTCCACCCCACTACAGTTGACAATGAGCCAAAAAAAGAAGATGACGAATCATCTTCTTAAAAACTATGAGTTTTTAGTCTTCTTTTTTCTTGAAGAATCCTAGTCCTAGACCAGCTAACAAGGTCATGATACCAGCGCTAGCCAAGCTAGCATTAGCTTCTGTACCTGTGTTTGGCAACTCTGCTTTATCAGATGTTTTCGTAGATGTTACACTATCTACTGTCTTTTCTGATGTAGCTGTAGCCACTGCTTCACCTCTTTGTTCTGAAACTTTAGATGGTGCTGGACTTGGAGTTTGGTCTTTTGGAGCAGGAGTTTGAGCTTGCTTGGTTCTAAACACATGAACTATCAAGTTATCTCCCTCACGGTGACTCTCAACAAATTCATAACCTGGAACTTCACCTGCTTCTTGCTTGTCAACTGATGGCACTTTCAAGTCTTTTCCGTTTTCATCGCGCCATACTGTACGAACCGCTGGAGTTTCAGCTTTGTCTGGTTTTTCTGGCGTTGAAGTTGATGGCGAACTTGATGGAGTCCTTGGATGACTAGTTGAGCTTTCTGGTGAACTTGGAGTTCCATTCGCTACTTTCTCAAATGTATGCGTTAAAATACCTTCTTCTAAGCGACTTGATAGCCACTTGTAGCCTGCAATCTCGCCAGCAGGTTGTTTGCCATCTACTGGTTCCCTAAGCTCCTTACCTGCTCTATCTACCCACAGCGTTACTGGATGCTCTGGGTTTGCTGCTTCGATTGATAAAGCAGCGTATACAAACGGAGTATAACCACTCGTTTTATGTTTGGCTTGAGCTTGGACTTTTTGTTTATTGACAACTGATTCTCGTGGAATGGTTACAGTACCTGTTTTCTTGTCTAATGTAACATTTTCAGGTTGTTTGTCTAACGTCCATTCGCCAGTAGGTTGCTTGGTAAGAGTTAGAATTTCATTACCAGAGCCATCACTCTTAGGATAGGTGATTTTGACTGTATCCGCATCTTTCTTAGGTGCTTTTACTTCGATGCTTGCTTTATTCGCTTCTTCCACAATAGCGATAGTCGGCGGAGCTACCTTAAGATTTGGTTGGTCTTCAGGCTCAGATGGCTGTCCTGGTTGAGTTGGTGCTTCCTCAGGATTTGTTGGTTTTTCAGGTTGTGGAGTCTCTGGTGTTTCTCCTGGTTTTGGTTGTGGAGTCTCTGGTATTTCTACTTTTGGTTGAGTACCACGTTTCACAACACGAGTTACTGGGTCTGTTGTTTCTGTTGTTGGTTCATTTGGAGTTACAACACCTGTAGTTTCATCAATATTGTAAGTCGTAGTCTTAACAGTTTCACCATCCTTACCTGCTGTGACTTCTTCTTCTGTTCCTTCTGGAACTGAGTCATCACGTTCATAACGAGTTGGGAATGGAATTGGTGTTTTCTCTACTTTTGGCTGTGTTCCCTTTTTAACAACACGAGTTACTGGGTCTGTTGTTTCTGTTGTTGGTTCATTTGGAGTTACAACACCTGTAGTTTCATCAATATTGTAAGTCGTAGTCTTAACAGTTTCACCATTAACACCTTTAGTAACTTCTTTTTCAGTTCCTTCTGGAACTGAGTCATCACGTTCATAACGAGTTGGGAATGGAATTTCTGTTCTTTCTACTTTTGGTTGTGTACCACGTTTTACAACATGTGTAACTGGGTCTGTTGTTTCTGTTGTTGGTTCATTTGGAGTTACAACACCTGTAGTTTCATCAATATTGTAAGTCGTAGTCTTAACAGTTTCACCATTAACACCTTTAGTAACTTCTTTTTCAGTTCCTTGCGGTACTGAGTCATCACGTTCGTAACGAGTTGGGAATGGAATTTCTGTTCTTTCTACTTTCGGTTGAGTTCCAACTTTAACAACACGCGTCACTGGCTGCGTTGTTTCTGTTGTTGGTTCATTTTGTGTTACGACACCTGTGTCAGGATTCATCGTATACGTTGTTTTTTTGACTGTTTTTCCATCAACACCTTTTACAGTCTCAACTTCTTGTCCATTTGGAACTGAGTCATCACGTTCATAACGAGTTGGGAATGGAATTGGTGTTTCTTCAACTTTTGGTTTTACTCCAACACGAACAACTTTTTGTACCATTTCTGTTTTTTGAACAGTTGGTTGATTTTCAGTAGTTGTTCCATCTTGTTCATTTAGAGTGTAAGTTGTTCTTGTTACAATTTTTCCTTCTGAACCTGGATTGTCAATAACCGTTTTTCCATAGTCTAGTTCTGGGTCTTGGATATACTTAGTCGTAATGTCAATAATCTCTGTTGTTTCTACAGGTTTGATACCAACTTTCACTACTTTTTGCTCCATTGGTTTATCGTCTTCTGTCACAACAGGAGTATGTGTTGCACCAGTATTCGCATCAACACTATAAGTCGTAGTTTTTGTATGAACCCCTTTCGAACCTGGAGTTACCACTTCTTTCTCATCACGAGTTTTAGTTTCATCAGGAATATAACGAGTTGTGATTTCAGTCTCAACTACTTCTTTCTCAACATTCCCAACTTCTATAACTGTTGGAGTTGGATCTTCTTCACCATCACCACCTGGAACTTCTTCAACTTTATCCGTGTTAGGAATCCACTTATAGGTGATTTCTTGGATTCTTTTTCCTGGAGTTCCTTGAGTTTTCGTTTTCTTTTCATCTTTCTTCAAGTCTGGATTCGCTTCATAGGTAGTCGGTGATGGAATAGGTGTCTCTACTTCTTTTGGTTTAGTACCAACGCGAACCACTCTAGGCGTCATTTTCTTCGTTGTCTTTTCTGTGGCCTGAGGATTGCTTAAACTTCCATCCGTCTCAGACACATCATAAACAGTCGTAGTTTCCTTTTCTCCCGGAGCACCCTCAGCATCGACAACTGTCTTACCACCTTCCAAGGTAGGATCTTCTTTATAAGTAACCGTCATTGGAATTTCTGATGTAGTTACTTGTTTATTACCAACTTTGATAATGGTATCTACCTTGTCTACACGCTCTGTAATCGTTTCGTGTGGTGTCACCTGACCTGTATGCTCATCTAAATCATAGGTTGTCTTTTTGGTAACTGAACCATCACGACCATCAACAGATGTTACTTTGGTATTGTAAGGAGTATCAGAATCTCCTACATAACGAGTTGTTTTAGGAGTTGTTTCTACTACTTCCTTCGGTTTTGTTCCGATTTCGTAAACATCGTCTTTTTTATCTATATGATCCCCTTTGTTTACATGGATTCTATATTCAGACGATAATACTACTGAGCCGTCTTCCTTAACTACGTTTTCATCAGCATTCTCATCAACCGTAATAGGTTTACGAGCAACAACTATAGTATCTTGGTCATCAATTTGCCCATCACTTGGTGCATATTTTCCATCTGGATTATATTTCCACACACCTGGTTTATTTGGACCATCACCAGTTAACCCTGAGTCAACCACATGAGGATATTTAGGATCTTTGTATTCATCATCAATATTACCATCTCCATCTTTATCGTACAATTTTGTAAACAACTCTGACATTGGATGATCAAAAAAATAACTGTCCTCTCCCTCTTTAGGTAAAATAAAACTTCGCCCATTATACCCTTCCTCTTTAAGGACAGGTGTGTGGCTTTCAATCTCATCATTTCGAACGTATTGCTTACCTTTTGGAATAATAACTTCATAACCAGAATCCGAACTCGAAAGATCTTCAATATTATTCTCTCCGGGGCCCGATTCATTACCATTAGCATGAACTACATTTGGTGCCATGATTGCAACACCACCTAGGGTAATGACAGTAGCCACTACACAGGAACCGAAAACTTTTCCGATTTTGCGTAGAGCATATTTTTTATTCTTAGTTGATTGTCTTGACATATTTCCCTCAATTTAATATTTATTTTAGTTTATAGATTGTTGACTCCGAGCCAAAAGCCAGATAACTCATCCAACTTTTGGCAAGAAGCAACGTTTTCTATATTATTCGGATTCATCTTCTTTTTTCTTGAAGAATCCTAGTCCCAAACCTGCTAACAAGGTCAACAATCCTGCCCCAGCTAAGCCAGCATTAGCTTCTGTACCTGTATTTGGCAACTCCTCTCTCTTACCTGTCACATAAGTCGGAACTTCTGGATCTGGATTCACTGGAGTTTCAGGTCTTGGAGTATCTGGTTCTGGAATTGGATTCTCTTGATTTGGTAGTTCTGGGCTTGGAGTAGGAGCACTTGGATGCTCTGGATTTGGTTGTGGGTTTGGCTCCTCAGGTCTATCTGGAATTGGTTCGTTAGGAAGAACTGGCGGTATCTTTTCAAATCTATGAATCGTAATACCATCCTCCGTTACAGTTGTAATATATCTGTATCCTGGAATATTTCCAGCTTCATGAGTACCTGGTTGATCTGGTTTAAGTGGATTACCATCTTTATCAAACCAGACTGTAATTTTATATTCTGGCTTGTCTACAGATGGAGAACCTGCAAAGAAAATATGTGTGACTTTATTTCCTTCCAAACGACTTTCCAACCAAACATGATTTGCAATTCGACCTTTTTCATGTAAACCATTTTCAGTTGGTCTTAAGACATTTCCATTTACGTCAATCCATTCTGTTGTTCCTTCAAATTTAGGTACATCAAGAATATTCGGCATAACACTAACAATCTTACTTTGTTTGTATTTATGTTTTGTTTGCGTATCTACCCATGTCTTCGGTTGAACTTGTTCACTTGGAATGTAAACACGACCATTCGTCGGATTGATAGTCACTCCAACTGGAGATTTTTCAATTTTCCACCTACCATCTTTATCTTTCTTCGTAACGATAGTTTCTTTTTCAGTACTGTTTCGTTTTGTAAATGTAATAGATAAAGTATCGGCATCTTTATTTGGCACATCAACTTCTACAGTATTACCGCTTGGACGTTCGACAATTCTCGGTGTCGGTGGAATAACATAGATTTGACGTAACTTCACAACAAAGACTTGAGACGGATTTTTTCCTTCTTCATCTTTTACGTTGTCAAATGTCGCTCCATCTTTCAGAGGATTGTCTACTAACTCGTAGTCACCATTATTAACTGGGTCACCTGTTAGTTTCTTCAATGTATCATTAAAGTTTTCTGTTGGGATTTCCTCTCCAGTTTTACCTGTCAGCGACATCCTTGAAGCAACAAGCTCCGTTTCTTTTCCATCTTCGCCTACGACAACAAATTTGACAATAGCTCTTTGTCCATCTGGTGTATACTTGATTGGTGTATCCATCTTAGGATCATTTGGCGTTTCTGGAACTGGTGGCACCTTATATCCTTTTTCTGGATGTTCTGGATCTATAGGTACTAATGGAGTTCCGTTTGGTGTCTTAGGTGTATAGCCTGGAACGTATGGAATCACTGGCACTTTCGGTACTGGTTGACCTGGTTGTGGCGGAGTGGTTGGATAATCTGGAGTTTTAGGCTTAGTTGGATCATCTGGATCATTTGGATACGGAATTGGTGTTGGTTCTTCTTTTCCTGGTACTTTTGGCACCCATGAACCAATTTTTCTGTATACCACTTTTTCCTCGAATGATTCACTATCTCCTGTCACTTCACGAGATTCTACCTTGGCTTTATCCGCTAGATAGCCTTCTAACACTGGAGTCTTCACTTCTCCTAGTATTTGTTTTTCACTCCATTTTCCATTGCTAATCCGACCTGTAGCCAAGTTTATACTGATGTCACGACTAAAGTTTACAGTCTGAGTATTGGTTGGTTGTGCATTCTCAACTTCTACTTCTGCGCCATTTTGTTCTTCAATTTTAACGTATTTAATCGTTCTTGTAACTGCTTTTGTCTCTGTATCAAAGCTTATCCGTTCTCTAACGAGGAGATCATATACCTGTGTTGGGTCTCCATTTTCTGGATCTTTTTGATTATCAAAAACTTTACCTTTCAACAAGTCCTTGTTATCAACAGTGTATCCACGTTTTTCCAACTCTTTGATTTTATCTTCTAAAGATTTAGTTGGAATAGCTTGATCCGTTTTACCATCATTGATACCTACAGTATCGTTTTCTAATGGTATCTTCACTCCATCTTTCACATTGTACACTTTGACCAATGCTCGTTGCGAATCAGGGACATAGCTAATTTCTTTATCTGTTCCTGGTTCTGTCGGTATTGATGGTGGAATATAACCTTTTGTTGGGTCTCCTGGAACTTTTGGTTGTAATGGAGTTTCCCCAATTTTCGGTGTGTATCCTGGTACATACGGAATTACTGGGACGTTTGGTGTATTTGGATCTGTTGGATCACCTGGTTTTGTTGGATCAGTTGGGTGGTTAGGATATGGTAGTGGCGTTGGTGTTTCTACACCTGGGACTTTCGGAATCCACGAACCTAATTTCGTATAGACTACTTTCAGTTCTTGATTTGCAGAGTCTGCTTTTAGATGTTCACTTGCTACTACACTTGCTCCACTTGCCTCTACTAAACCACCTTGTGTATCTTGGTTGGCCTTTAAGACATAGCCTTTAACCATCGGAGATAGTACCGCAGCAAATGTAGTGTCATTATCTACAGCCATCCATTTTCCATAAGTAATGGTTTTGGTCACGACATTGATGGACGCTGTTCTAGTAAAGGTTACTTTATCTGTCACTGCATCTGTCGTTTCTTGACCATTAGCTGTATAGGTGACCTTAGCTCCCTCTTCGTCCACATACGTAATTGTACGTGTCACTTCCTTCTTGGTATCCAACTGTTTCACTAAGTCCTCTGTCCATCGTGGGATGGTTGGATCATTTGGTTTGTCTGGATCAACTGGGGTCGTTGGATCAATTGGTGTTCCAGGTTCGATTGGCTTATCTGGCGTTGGCGGTGTTACTGGCACCACTTTTTCATGAACTTTCAGTGTAAAGACTTGCGTTGGGTCTCCATCATCTGGATCCTTAACATTATCAAATTTTTGATTATCTAATAAGTCTTTGTTTTCTACGACATAGCCACGTTTTTCCAAGTCTGTAATCTTCTTGTTAACGTCACCTTTCGGAATATCTGCATCTGTTGAGCCGTTACCAATAGCTACCGTATCGTTTGGTAATGGTATTTCTTTTCCTTCTTTAACGTTTACGACTTTAACGACAGCTCTTTGTGGATCAGCAAGATAGCTTATCTCCGTATTTGTATTAGGTTCTGTCGGTACTGCTGGTGGAATATAGCCTTTTGTTGGGTCTCCTGGTACTTTTGGTTCCAACGGTGTTTCCCCAATTTTTGGTGTATATCCTGGGATATACGGAATCACCGGAACATTTGGATCTGTTGGATTACCTGGTTTGGTTGGATCGGTTGGGTGGTTAGGGTAAGGTTTTGGATCCGTATCGGTTCCTTCTGGTGGCACTACACCTTTTGGTATTTTCGGAATCCACGAACCTAATTTGGTATAAATAACTTTTTCTACTAAATTATTTGAAGTTTCAGCGACTGTTACACTAGCTACGGATAGCTTATCTGCTACATACCCATCTAATTTGTCTGTTGGTACTGCTGCTAAGTTGTTATCCGTACTTGTCCAGTTTGTATACTCTACAACTGTTCCAGTTACTACGTTTACTTTTACATTACGTTTAAAGTGTGCTGTTTGTGTTACAGTTGGTTGTGCGTTTGGAATTTCTTCTCCATTTGGAGTGTCTTTCTTAACATAAGTAATGGTACGTGTAACATCTTTCTTAAGTGACAATTGGTTCACTAACTCTTCTGTCCATCTTGGAATACTTGGATTATTAGGATCATCTGGAGTATCTGGATCAATTGGTGTATTTGGAGTTGGTGGTTCTGTTACTTCTACCACTTTTTCATGAATTTTTAGCGTGAATACTTGGGAAGGATCTTTCCCTTCTTCGTCTTTTTGCTTATCAAAGCTTGACTTGGTAATCTCAGCGATTACCTCATCCTTATTATCCACAACAAAGCCACGTTTTTCCAAGTTCGTAATCTTAGCAAGCACTTTCTCTGTTGAAATCTTTTCTGCAGTCCTACCTTCAAGATTGACATCTTCTGCTGGTAAGCGCACTTCCACTCCAGTTGTGGTATTGACGACTTTGACCAATGCCTTTTGTGGATCTGGTTCATAGGTGACAGCTGTGTTAGACTTAGGATCGCTTGGTTTTGGCGGTGTATAGCCTTGACTTGGATCTCCTGGTACCTTTGGTTCCAATGGTGTTTCCCCAATTTTTGGTGTATATCCTGGCACATGCGGAATCACTCCTGGTGTCGGATCACCTGGTTTGGTTGGATCTGTTGGATGGTTTGGATAAGGGATTGGGTCAATTGGAGTTTCTCCTGCTGGGAGATTTGGTACCCAAGTCCCAATCTTAGTATAAACCACTTCTTCTTGAATATCTTCCGTCGTAGCTGTTACTTCACGTTCTCCAACTTCCGCTCTATCCGCTATATAGCCTGATAGGACTGGCGATGCGACTTTATTTAAGGTTTGTGCTTCACTCCATTTACCATAGGTTGTTTCCCCTGTAACAAGGTTGAACTTGACTTCACGGTTAAATGTTGCTGTATCTATAACTGTTGCATGTGCTTCTGTTGAAACTTCTACACCATCTACAAGATCTTTTTTCACGTATGTGATCGTACGTGTTACAGTTTTACTGTCAGTGTCTATGCTGATTGGTTCTTTAACAAGTATTTTATAAGTCTGGGATGGTTCTCCCGTAGTGGCATCGTCCACTCTATCGTACTTGGTAGTTGCCGTGATAGGATTGGTGCTCTCCACATTATAACCACGTTGTTTCAAGGCTTTTATCTTGTTATCAACTTTAGTTTTATCATCATCCTCAACTACTTGGTCGGATACGCCACTAAATTCCAGCTTTTCTGTTGGCATTTCCACTTCTTTCCCTGTCGTGATATTGACAACCTTGATCAGGATTTTTTGTGGATTTGGCACATACTCTATCTCTCTATTCTTCTTAGGATCACTAGGTATTTCTGGCACCTTGTATCCCCTTTTAGGATCATTTGGATCCAATGGTTCTAATGGTTTTAAAGGATTGGTATCTGGATTTTCTGGTTGTGTTGGATCCGTCGGTACTTTTGGTGTATAGCCTGGTACATATGGAATAACTGGTGGTGTTACTGGAGTTTCAGGTGTCCCTGGTTCTCCCGGTTGAGGGTTTGGTGTCTCTCCTGGAGTCTCAGGTGTTTCTGGATAAGTTGGAGTTTTAGGCTTGGTTGGATCATCTGGGTCATTCGGATATGGAATCGGTGTCGGTATTTCTTGATCCGGAACTTTTGGTACCCAAGACCCGATTTTAGTATATACAACTTTTCTTGTGATGTCCGTGACTACCCCTGCCTTAGTAGGTTCTGTCGCTGTTTCCTCTGTCACCACTTTCGTATCTGCTAGGTAGCCTTTTAATAATGGCGTCTTGACTTCTGGGAAATTCTGATTGTCAGTAGTCCAGTTTCCATATGTAACTGCTTTTGTAACTAGGTTATAGGTAGCAGTCCGTTTGAATAGAACTTTATCTACCTTATTTTCTACTCCACTTGGCTCCTCAGCTCCATCTGGACTTGCTTTCTTGACATAGGTGACGGTTCGTGTTACTTCTACCTTGAGATTAGACTCTTTTAGTCCTTCTTCTGGCCATTTTGGTCCATCTGGAATATTAGGGTCAATCGGGGTATCTGGGGTTGGCGGTTCTGTTACTTCTTTTGTACGCTCTTGTACTGTAATCGTATAAGACTGCGTTGGCTCTTGTCCGTCTAAATCCTCTTTGTCATCACCTTTTCTTGATTCAGCTGTTCCATCTGTAAAGGTATTGCTAACAATTTCATAACCTGCTTTTTTCAAGGCAGCAACTTTGGCATCAACATCTGTTGATGGGAAGTCTTCGCCTACTTCTGTTTCGAGGTTGATCTTATGTTCTGGTAATTCTGTCACGCTATTATCAGCAGATTGTTTCATCACATGAACAACTGCTTTTGCTTTGGTGGCTTCCCCTTCTTCATAGACAAATGTTACAACCTTATCAGCTGAAGTTACTGAACCTGTGACAGCTGCTGAGTTATTATATAGCCCATTATTTAGAGATCTTTTTAGGCGGTATTTTTTCTCGCCTGTGTTAATCCCACGTAATTGCTTACTTGTTACATCGTAGCTTGACCCAATAAGGGCTTCTTTTTCTACAAGGTAGGTACCATTATCAGATTTTTCTCCAACTTTTTTAGCTTCTTCATCAGATAGTGGTATATCTTGTCCCTGTTCATCGACATAACGAACCTTTACATTACCAGAGATAGCTTTTCTAACTTCCGATGTTTTCTTACTTTCATCGATTTTTCCTTTGAGTTTTTTCCCTTCTTCTGGTGGAATTTTCTTCTCTTTCACCTGTTTATCAATGATCCGTTTGGCTACTTCTTTAGATGGTTCTACCGTATCTTGAATTACTGAGAAGTCGGCTAGGATAGGTAGGTTATATTGAAGTCTTGGACTTTGCTTATTAACCCCAACGCGTTTTTCGTTTTCAGCAAACACTTGTATCTTGTAGGCTACAACATCTTTGTCCAATGGAATATCCCCTGTTGAGAAGTATCCACCTTTACCTAATTTATCCTGATCTCCATCAATTGCCTCAGTAATTTTTTCAGATAATTTCTCATCAGAAATTACATTATTACGTATAACGTTTTCTTTTTCAACAAAATAGGCAGTGAATTTTGAAAGACCATCTTTTTCCTTCGCAGCAAGTTCATTGGTCTTTATTCTATTGTAGTCAGCTTCTGTTAGTTGACTTGCATCAGGTTGCACTTTCGCTTCCATGTGTGATCCAAGGATTTTTGCTTCTTGACTACCGTTTCTTGCTTCCAGGTAAGTGTAGGCGTTTGTAGATCCAAGGGCTGATTTTAAGGCAGAGATTTCTTTTTTAAGTTTAGTTTTTTCCTCTTCATTCGTACTGCTTGCTAAGCTAGCTTCTTTTGTTTTCAGTCTAGCTGCAAGCTCTTCACGATGTTTTGTTACTTTTTCTGGATCTGTTTGGAGTTCTAATTGATCTGTATCTGCATGATAGATAATTTTTTTCGCAGTCGGCAATACAAAATTTAATATTTCATAAACACGATCTGGGTCGTTTCTTTTTAGAGTTCCATCCGATTTCTTATCATTGGTATTCGCCCATGTTGGGGAGTTTGGTTGCACCTCTGGATCCAAAGTTTTGCTAAAACTATTATTAAGCTTATTGGCTACAGTTGTATAACCTTCTGTAAAAGGAATTCCTTCTTTAAAAGAGTTTTTTCCCTGAATTTGTAACTTATCCTTATCGATAGGTAACTCGTAGGTAACTACCCCTTTGTCTTTTTCAGCGAGCTCTTTTGTGATAATAGGCATCAGGTCTTTATATTGGCTAAATTTAGGGTTTTTTACTTCTGGATGTTGCTCCTTATATCTTGCTGCTGCAAGAGGCTTAACTTTTTTCTCGTGTTCCTCTGTCAATAACTGTTTAATTAGTTTGTTAAACCCTTTTAAATCCACACCTTGGCTGTAGCGTTCTTCGTTCTCTACTACTCCGTCAATTCGGTTGATAGTGTGATCATAGATGGTTTCTTCACTCTTATCCTTTTTAATAGCTTTAACAACGATACGATAAGTCCCTTTTGACCCTTCATAGTCTGAGATATATCCTGTCACAAAGTCGATTTTCAAACGACTTCCATATTTGGTGGAAAAGGCAGTGAAGGTTTTTTCTATTCCATTGAATCCCTCAATATTTGGAGAATGTTGGAGAATATCTTCCTTCTCTTTTACAGGTAAATTATTAAGATTCTCTTTATTAGCCTTGTTATTTGCTGTCTTTATATCAAACTCAGAGTCATCTTGTGCTTTATCAGTTCTATTGGCGATAGTACGTCCTTTGGCAAGCATTAACATATATTTGAAGCGACGATCTAGGGCTTGCTCGTGGACGTAGACTCGGTCCATGGCGTCAGAACCCAGCATTCCACCTTCTTGACGTTGTCCATCTTTGTCAGTGTACCAACCAGTAAAGTAACCTTCTTTATTTTTCATCCCAACGGCGAATTTACCAGTTGTACCATCTTTTTTCATAATGGCTGTCCATCCACCAAAGCTACTGATTTCTCTAATTTCACCTGGTTGAAGTTTTTTACCATTTGGATCATCAGTGACGTTTCCATTTTCGTCAAATCTAAGTGCATCACCAAGGGTGTTCATATTTCTCAAGTATGAACGCTCGTTGTTTTGGAAGTCATCCGGCATATTTTGGATGATTTTGTACATGTACTCAACTGTAGCATTCTCACCAGGAGTATCAAATGTTAAGTGGGCATTCTTATCATCCGAACCCTTTTCTCCATCTGTAGGTACATGTACCCCAGGTTGATCGTCTTTTACTGTCTCACCTTTACGATTGGCATCCAGTACAGGTGAGTTTTCACCTGTTGGCTGGTTCTCTCCTGATTCAGTCCCTGTAGCGCCAGCTGGTGTCTCTCCTGTATCCCCATCAGGTAATCCTCTTTTAGTCCGACGAGGTTTGGCAGCTTCTGGGGTTACTAGCGGATTTTCAGCTACGGGAGCATTATAGGTGTTTGCTGCTGCATCAGTATTGCTGAGGTCAGGCTTGTTTCCTGTCTTTCCATTTCCAGACTGTTCTGGATCTGTCGGGTTTGCTGTCCTCTCAGTTTCCCTCGCTGACTCCACGCCCTCAGCATGAGCAATCCCAGCTCCCATCAAAAGATAGAGCGCCCCAATGACAACACTAGCTGCACCGACACTCACTTTCCGAATACTGTATTTTAATTGTTTTTCTGGATGATTCATTTCTACACTCCATATATATATATATATATATATATATTGTGCCCTATTACTTCCTATATAATAGAATACAATTCATGAATATATTATACACCAGTCGGCTTGAAACTTCAAATTTTTTGAATGGAAGACTAGGAGATAGACGACTCTTTTTACTGAGACCAAAGCTAGGTTAGGAGTCCCTCATCAGTAAGCCAACACCAAAGATGAAGCCTCATCATCCTTGCCTTGTCGTGTGCATCTTATGGACTTACTTCCTCCTATCAGCAAGCTCAGCACTGCGCTTTGAGACCTTTCCAGCTTGCTTTTGGATTTCCATTAACTTTTACACTTATTTCTTTAAAAATGAGACAATTTGACATTTTTTCTACTCTTTTTCTACTTTTTACGAATAAATAGATAGAAGCATAGAATCTAGTGAGCCTAGATTAAAAAATGTGCTATAATGAAAGGAGAAGAAATATGACTGTACGTCATCCGGGCATTAGCCCGACCAACGATTTGGTTGCTAAGAAAATATTCAGCAATCCAGAAATCACTTGTCAATTTATCCGCGATATGCTGGACTTGCCAGCAAAAAATGTGACGATTTTGGAGGGAAGTAATATTCATGTCTTGCCTTCCATGCCTTACTCGGCTCAGGATTTCTATACCAGTATAGACGTCTTGGCAGAGTTGGACAATGGCACGCAGGTTATTATTGAGATTCAAGTGCATCATCAGAATTTTTTCATCAATCGCCTGTGGGCTTATCTGTGCAGTCAGGTCAATCAAAACCTAGAAAAAATTCGCCAACGTGAAGGTGATACACACCAGAGTTACAAACATATTGCACCAGTATATGCTATCGCTATCGTGGACAGTAATTATTTTCAAGATGACTTAGCTTTCCACAGTTTCAGCATGCGCGAAGACACGACAGGTGAGGTTTTAACTATCACAAATAACGGTCAAGAAAACCATCTGGTCAAGATGGCGTTCTTGGAACTAAAAAAATACAGAGAAACCAGCAAAGATAGCATTCGCAAACCGTGGTTAGAGTTTTTCGGCAACAAACCCTTTACTCAGCAACCTGAGCGAGCCATCAGTCAAGCAGATCAACTGCTGGACTACAAGAGCTGGTCCGAGGAGGACAGGAAAATGTTTAGTCAACTACGTATGCGAGAAGAACAAGCCTTGTTAGCACAGGACTATGCCTTGGAACAAGCTGAAGAAAAAGGTTTAGAGAGAGGTCGTGCAGAAGGTCTTGAACGTGGTCGTACAGAGGGGATTGAACAAGGTTTAGAGCGTGGTCTTGAACGTGGTCGTGCAGAGGGTCGTGAACAAGGACGAGAAGAAGGATTAAAAGTAGGTTTAGTAAATCTAGTACGTCAAGGTCTTCTGACTTCCGAGGTTGCCAGCCAGCAGTTAGGAATGACCGTGGCTGAGTTTGAAGAGCTATTGAAAGACCATCATAAATAAGACCTAAAAATACAGCGAAACCAGCAAAGACAAGGCTCGCAAGCCGTGGTTGGAGTTTTTCGGCAACAAGCCCTTTACCCAAGAACCCGAGCGAGCTATCAGCCAAGCATCCCAACTGCTAAGCTACAAGAGCTGGTCCGAGGAGGACAGGAAGATGTTTAGTCAACTACGTATGCGAGAAGAACAAGCCTTGTTAGCACAGGACTATGCTTTGGAACAAGCTGAGGAAAAAGGACTGAAAAAAGGATTAGTAAATCTCGTTCACCAGCATCTTTTAACACCTGAGATTGCCAGCCAGCAGTTAGGCATGACTGTGGCTGAGTTTGAGGCACTGTTGAAAGAACATAAGTGAGAAATCTGTAAGCGTTATGCAATCTTAAAACAACCTAAAAAAGATAGCTAAATTTCTTGATGGAAAGAGTTTGGCTATCTTTTTTTACTTAATGTATTGCTATTTTCAGGAAAGTTTGAACTTTTCCCTTTCTTTTCCGAATAAATAGATAGAAGCATAGAATCTAGCAAATTAGATTAAAAAATGTGCTATAATGAAAGGAGAAAGAATATGACCTTACGTCATCCGGGCATTAGCCCAACTAATGACTTGGTTGCTAAGAAAATCTTTAGCAATCCAGAAATCACTTGTCAATTTATCCGCGATATGCTGGACTTGCCAGCAAAAAATGTAACCATTTTGGAGGGAAGCAATATTCACGTCTTGCCTTCCCTGCCCTACTCGGCGCAGGATTTCTATACCAGTATAGACGTCTTGGCGGAGTTGGACAATGGCACTCAGGTAATTATTGAGATTCAGGTGCATCATCAGAATTTTTTCATCAATCGCCTGTGGGCTTACCTATGCAGTCAGGTCAATCAAAATCTTGAAAAAATTCGCCAACGAGAAGGTGATACACACCAGAGCTACAAACATATTGCACCAGTATACGCTATCGCAATCGTGGACAGCAATTATTTCTCAGATGATTTGGCTTTCCACAGTTTTAGCATGCGAGAGGACACGACAGGTGAAGCCTTAACCATCACAAGTAACGGTCAAGAAAACCATCTTGTTAAGATGGCGTTCTTAGAACTTAAAAAATACAGAGAAACCAGCAAAGACGAGGTTCGCAAGCCGTGGTTGGAGTTTTTCGGGAATAAACCCTTTACCCAGCAACCTGAGCGAGCCATCAGCCAAGCAGACCAACTGCTGGACTACAAGAGCTGGTCCGAGGAGGACAGGAAAATGTTTAGTCAACTACGTATGCGTGAAGAACAAGCCTTGTTAGCACAGGACTATGCCTTGGAACAAGCGGAGGAGAAAGGGTTAGAGAGAGGTCTTGAACGTGGTCGTGCAGAGGGTCGTGAACAAGGACGAGAAGAAGGATTAAAAGTAGGTTTAGTAAATCTAGTACGTCAAGGTCTTCTAACACCTGAGGTTGCGAGTGAGCAATTAGGCATGACCGTGTCTGAGTTTGAAGCCTTGCTAGAAGATTATCACCAATAACGGTCAAGAAAACCATCTGGTCAAGATGGCATTCTTAGAACTAAATGTCGAGTCACAGATTACTCCAAACACTGTTTTGAGGTTGGGTATAAAAAGGCTGGGTAAAAGTCTTCTCATAATAAAANNTTTTATTATGAGAAGACTTACTTTTTTACTGAGATTGAATTTTTCCTAGCCTCAACATCGTATAAACCCCAAATTCAATCTGACCTGGTTTGAAGAGATTTTCGAAGCAGATAAGGTTTTACTAAAACTAAAAAAAATGATATAATCAAACTGATTAAATGTTTTAAAAATAAAGGAGAATGTTAATGTCTTACCAAGAAAATTACCAGAAATGGGTTGATTTTGCGGAGCTTCCTGACTACCTTCGCCAAGATTTGGAAAATATGGACGAAAAAACAAAGGAGGATGCCTTCTATACAAATCTTGAATTTGGTACTGCAGGGATGCGTGGCTTGATTGGCGCTGGTACAAACCGCATCAACATCTATGTTGTTCGTCAAGCTACTGAGGGATTGGCTCGTTTGATTGAGTCAAAAGGTGGAAACGAAAAAGAACGCGGTGTAGCAATCGCCTACGATAGCCGTCACTTCTCACCTGAGTTTGCCTTTGAATCTGCGGCAGTTCTTGCTAAACACGGTATCAAATCTTACGTATTTGAAAGCCTTCGTCCAACTCCAGAACTATCATTTGCAGTTCGTCACCTCAACTGTTTCGCAGGTATCATGGTCACAGCCAGCCACAACCCTGCTCCATTTAACGGTTACAAGGTTTACGGTGAAGACGGTGGACAAATGCCTCCACACGATGCGGACGCTTTGACTACTTATATCCGTGCAATCGAAAACCCATTTGCAGTTGAAGTTGCTGATGTGGAAACTGAAAAAGCTTCTGGCTTGATTGAAGTTATCGGTGAAGCTGTTGACGTAGAATACCTTAAAGAGGTTAAGGACGTAAACATCAACCCAGCCTTGATTGAAGAATTCGGTAAAGACATGAAAATTGTCTACACACCACTTCATGGTACTGGTGAAATGTTGGCTCGTCGTGCTCTTGCCCAAGCAGGATTTGACTCTGTTCAAGTCGTAGAAGCTCAAGCAACTGCTGATCCTGACTTCTCAACTGTAAAATCTCCAAACCCAGAAAGCCAAGCAGCCTTTGCCCTTGCTGAAGAACTTGGTCGTCAAGTTGGTGCAGATGTTCTTGTCGCAACTGACCCTGATGCTGACCGTGTTGGTGTTGAAGTTCTTCAAAAAGATGGTAGCTACCTCAACCTTTCAGGTAACCAAATCGGTGCTATCATGGCAAAATACATCTTGGAAGCCCACAAAAACGCTGGAACTCTTCCTGAAAATGCAGCCCTCTGCAAATCTATCGTATCAACTGACTTGGTAACGAAGATTGCTGAAAGCTACGGTGCAACCATGTTCAACGTTTTGACAGGTTTCAAATTTATCGCTGAAAAAATCCAAGAATTCGAAGAAAAACACAATCACACTTACATGATGGGATTTGAAGAAAGCTTCGGTTACTTGATTAAACCATTCGTACGTGATAAAGATGCTATCCAAGCCGTTCTTGTCGTTGCTGAACTTGCTGCCTACTACCGTTCACGCGGTTTGACACTTGCTGACGGTATCGAAGAAATCTACAAAGAGTACGGTTACTACGCAGAAAAAACTATCTCTGTTACCCTTTCAGGTGTGGATGGTGCTGAACAAATCAAAGCAATTATGGCTAAATTCCGCAACAATGCTCCAAAAGAATGGAATGCAACAGCTATCACTGTCGTAGAAGACTTCAAAGCTCAAACAGCTACTGCTGCTGACGGTACCGTTACAAACTTGACAACTCCTCCAAGTGACGTGTTGAAATACACACTTGCTGACGGTTCATGGATTGCTGTTCGCCCTTCAGGTACAGAACCAAAAATCAAGTTCTACATTGCAGTTGTAGGGAAAACAAACGAAGAATCACAAACTAAGATTGCTAATATCGAAGCAGAAATCAATGCTTTTGTAAAATAAAGATCTAAAAAGATGAGACCAACCAATCTCATCTTTTTTTCGTATCAAATCTAAGCAATTTTAGAAACTTTATGGCATACTAGACATATCAATGAAAGCGAGGTAATCTCATGGAACAATTTTTAGATAACATCAAAGATCTTGAAGTCACTACAGTTGCGCGTGCGCAAGAATCTCTTGATAAAAAAGAAACTGCAACCTTCTTTATCGGTCGCAAAACTTGCCCTTACTGCCGTAAATTTGCAGGTACATTGGCAGGTGTCGTAGCTGAAACCAAAGCTCACATCTACTTCATCAATAGTGAAGAAGCAAGCCAACTCAATGAGTTGCAAGCATTCCGCTCACGCTATGGAATCCCAACTGTACCAGGCTTTGTTCACGTTGCAGATGGACAAATCAACGTCCGTTGCGACTCTTCAATGTCAGCACAAGAAATCAAAGATTTCGCAGGATTGTAAAAAATCAGCTAACAAGTCTTAAAATCACAAAAACGCATAATATAAGGTGCCAGAAAACCTTGATATTATGCGTTTTATTGTTCCTAAAACAGTTACATCAGCATTTCATTACAGAACATTTTAATTTTGGAAGTCAAATCAATTTTTAACAATGGTTTAGAAATCACAGTGGGCTATTCCATATTCAATTATCCAGATTCAATCGCTATTATCGTTTTCCTAGATTACAAAAAACTGCGTTTTGCTAATCAAAACGCAGTCTCAGCCACTATTTTATCTTACTGTCCTTCTTTTACTTCTTTGGTTGCTACATCTTCTCCAAACCATTTTTGGCTGATTTCTTGGAACTTGCCGTCCTTGTAAAGACTAGAAAAAGCTTCATTTATCTTCTTAACCAGAGTTGTATCTTCCTTACGGGCTCCAACCGCAAAAGCTTCTGTTTCTAGTCCAACTGTAAAGACATTATAATCGTTTAAAACACCTTCTGCTTCTAAATAATAGTTTGCATAGACACGGTCAATCAATAGACCGTCAATTCGATCATTTTTCAAATCAATCAAGGCTTCATTAAAGGTTTGGTATTGATTCGCTTCCTTATTAGCGACAATATCCTTTAAAATCGCTGGGTTTGCTTCAAAGTCCGCATAACCAGATGAACCAGCTTGAGCTCCTAATGTCTTTCCAGCCATATCCTTTGCAGTCGTGATACCAGATGACTTCTTCGTAACCAATACCTGCTCATTCTTCATATATGAGTTACTGAAAGCCACCTTTTCACGGCGTTCATCTGTAGCAGAATAGCCATTCCAAATCAGATCAATCGTTCCTTTTGTCAATTCAGCTTCTTTCAAATCCCAATCAATCGGTTGCCAGTTTACTGTGATTCCGTATTTTTCAAAAACAGCTGTAGCTAAATCAATATCAAATCCTGCATAAGAACCATCTTTCTGAGCAAATCCCATTGGAACAAAAGTGCTATCAAATCCAATAGTAATAGACTTGTTAGACTCGTACTTAGACCAATTATCTCCACTAGTTTCGCTAGCATTTTTTCCACAAGCTACTAAGAACAAAGCAGTCATTAGACTGACTAATACAAGCATCCATTTTTTCATCCATTTTTCCTCCTATTTAGGTTCTACTTTCAATAATACATCTGCGATATTTTCAGCAAACTGCAAATCGTGGGTTACCACAATCTGTGTCATACCAAGTTCCCTATTTTGCAAGATTAGTTTTTCCACTTCCAAGCGCAATTCTGGATCTAGGGCAGAAGTTGGTTCATCATAGCCAATGATTTCTGGGTCAATCATCATAGCACGCGCCAAGGCCACCCGCTGCTTTTGCCCACCAGATAGTGAAAATGGATAGGCGTCTGCATGCCCTCCTAGTCCTAACTGTTCCAAGAGACCACGCGCCTTCTTCTCAGCCTCCTCCTGCTTCATTCCCATGGTCTTCACAGGCGATAAGGTCAAATTTTCCAGAACTGATAAATGAGGGAATAGTTGAAAATCTTGGAATACAAATCCCAGTAGATTGCGCTTCTGCAATTCATCCAGCTCTAAAGGTTGTCCATTATAAAAGATTTGCCCTGAATCAATGGTTTCAAGACCTGCAAGCATACGTAAGAGGGTCGTCTTACCTCCACCAGAAGGTCCAACAATAGCCAGGATTTGCTTTTCAGGAATACTTAGACTGAAATCAGACAGGATTTGTTTGTCTCCAAATTTCTTATTGATATTTCGTAATTCTAACATGGCAACCTCCTATCTATAATAACTGTACTTCTTCTCAACTTTTTTGGAAATAATTGTCACAATCCCAATTAAAATCAAGTAAATGGCACCTGCCAAGAACATAGGAACCAGACTAGCATCGCGGTTAGCAGCTGTTCGACTAGCCAAGATAAGATCTGAAATTCCTAGAGCATAGACCAGAGAAGTATCCTTTACCAAACTCATAACCTCATTAAAGACACTAGGAAGAACAATCTTGGTCACCTGAGGCAAGATAATATGGCGTACTGTGGCAAAGGGACTAAACTTCAAGACCTTGGCAGCCTCATACTGTCCTCTTGGAATAGTGTCAATTCCTCCACGGAAAATTTCTGCAAAGTAAGCTGCATAGTTGAGAACAAAGGCAATAATGGCAGCAGGAAGGCGGTCTAAACGAATCCCAATACTTGGAAGCACATAATAAATAAAAATCAGTTGCAAGAGTAAGGGGGTTCCCCGCATAATCCAGATGTAAATGTTAATCAGATAATGGAGGGGCTTCCAGTGGACTTGCAAGGCAAAGGCAATCAAAACGCCCAAAGGAATCGAAAATAGCAAGACCAGTGCAAAGACCTGTACAGTCGTGCTCGCACCATTCAGTAAACTCGGTAATATCTCAAATAAATAAGACATACTGCACCTCCTAAAAGTAATTGTTCCTATTATAGCATGAATAAACAAAATAACCAACCATTTTTGCAAAAAAATTCTATCATATACAAATAAAAACCGTAGCTATCAAAAGAGATAAACTACAGTTCTATATGTTTAAACATTCTTACAATCTCTCAAACAGTTCTTGCATTTGCACATCATCTGGAACCAGTTTTAAGTAAGCTTGTGCATTGACTTTTGCTTCCTCAAAGTAGCCCAATTCACGCAAGAGGTAGATATAGTGTTCCAGAAACTCTGGATTGTCCTTCAAATCTCCTGACAACTCTTGGTAATGCTCATAGGCAGTATCCAAATCGTCTATTTCTTGATAGGAACGAGCAATCATCCACTTGGTCAAGAGATTTTCTGGCTCCTCACTTTGCAAGTCTAGAATATCCTCATAACGCTCCTGCTCCAGATAAATAGTTGCTAGACGGAGTAAGATTTCTTCCGTATCCTCAGCATCTTCTTTAGCAGTAAGGAGGTAGTTCTCTGCTCCACTAGCATCATGCAATTCATAAGAAAATTGTGAAGCAGCCAGCAAGAGGCGAGTTTCAAAGGGATTTTTCTCTAAGCCTTGCTTAGCGATACGCAGGGCTTCTTGAACTTGGTGTTCCTTATGTAAGGCCTGGCTATAACCATATTCATAGCCTTCAAAGTCAGGAGAAATGATATCGATCTGCTTAAAATAGAGGACAGCCTTTTGGTATTCTTCTTGATCAAAGTAAAGACTGGCCAACTCAAAAGCTGTTAGGTCATCGTATTCTAACTCCAGAGCTTTTTCTAAAAACTCTGTGGCCGTTTCAAATTTCCCTAACTGAGCATAGGCAAAGCCAATTCGTTGATAGGTAGAAATGCCTGTTTGCTCATAAATCGAGCGATTATCTAACTGGGCATAGCCTTGAATAGCCTCTTGGTAATTTTCCAACTCACTATCCAACTCTGCTAAGCCCAATATCAAGAGAGGATCCTCTGAGTAGGTCAAAGCCTCCAGCAGTTTCTCACGCGCTACATCTGTCAAACCTTCCAGCTGGTAAAGGTCTGCTTTAAGCGCCAAAGCCGAAATATACCAGTCACTGTCAGCTTGGATTTCCTCTAGATAGGCAAAGGCTTCTTCTATTTGACCATCCTCGCTAGCGATTGCTGCTAGATTAAGATGAACCTCTGGAAAGTCCTCTACGATTTTCAGGTAAATTTCCTTGGCCTGAGGATAAAAACCAATCCCTTCAAGATAAGTTGCCAACTCATACAGAAGATCACTTGAATCATTTTCTAAAGCTTCGGCGAAATAATACTCAGCCTTGGCTAAATCTTGCTCTTCCAAAGATTGTAACATCTGTTGACTATTGTTCACTTTTGACTTCCTCGCCCTCTAATTCATATAGACCACTGACTACCTTATACCATTCGAAAATGGCTGAAATGACAACCTTAGCAGAGGCATAAACTGGAATACCGAGTAAGACTCCCCAGATACCAAACATAGATCCTGAAGTTAACAAAACAAAGAGAACATTAATGGGATGGATATTTAATTGACTTCCCAAAATCAATGGAGAGACAAAACGACCTTCAATAGTTTGTTCTACGATAAAGACAATCACTACTTTCAAAAGCATGACTGGTCCAGCAATCAAGCCCAATACTAGGGCAGGAAGCATGGCTAGGAAGCTACCAAGATAAGGAACCAGATTTAAAATACCAGCAGTAACACCAAGCGTAACCGCATAACGTAGACCGATAATCTTAAAGAAGATCATAAACATTACTGCTACAATAATAGCCACTGTTACTTGCCCTCGAACATAGTTGGACAACTGTTGATTCACATCTGATAAAACTTGTCCAACAGGTTCCTTCAATTTTGTCGGCATAAATTGGGTCAAATAGTTACGCAAGCCTTTCCCATCACGCAAGAGATAAAAGAGCATAAAAGGAACGATAATCAAGGCAACAATCACTTGAGAAGCCCCGCTAATAAAGGCACTCACCCAGTTGACTGCCTGAGATGAAACTTTACTTGCCCAAACTGTAGCCTGACTAGAGAAGTTTGTCAAAACCTGCTCTAACTGAGGTCTGAAATCATCTGGCAGGTGCTGGGCTACCAATCCATTAACAATCCTATCTATATCTTCTAAGTAAACAGGAACGTTTCTTGCAAAGGTCAAAACCTGACGTTGCAGATTTGGAATAGCTACTGCCAAGCCCCAAATGATAAAGATAGCGATGATGACAAAGACAATAGTGATAGCTATGACACGATTCACCTTATGCTTCTCCATCCAATCAACAATAGGATTTAATAAATAATATAGTAAACCAGATAGAATAACTGGCAGCATCACAACTGCCAAAAAGTCTAAAACAGGTGAAAATAGAAAACTAATCTTACTTAAAATAAAAAGATTCAGTCCCAATAATAAGGTTACCAAAAATACCGTAATGGCCTTGTTATCCAAAAACCACTTGAAAAACCAAGACAGGCTAAAATGTTTCTCTTTTTGTTCCATAAATACTTCCTTTCTATCGTTCTCTCATTATACCATTTTTAAATCAAAATAACTCTTTTTTAAAGTGCTTACATCTAATTGGATGTCTTTAATTGGCTTGTTTTTGTGATATAATAGTCTTATCTTTATATAGAGGTAAAGTTATGAAAGAAACTGTTTATTTTGGAACTTACACACGTCGTACTTCCCAAGGGATTTACAAGGCTGACTTTGATACAGAAACTGGTCAGCTTTCAAACCTAGAACTTTTTGCAGCTGAACCAAGTCCAACCTACCTTGCCTTTGACCAGCACCAACATTTATACACCGTTGGTAGTCAAGACGATAAGGGGGGAATTGCAGCCTATCAAACTGACGGGACTGTGTTAAATCATGTCGTTGAGGAAGGAGCTCCCCACTGTTATGTTGCTGTCGATGAAAAGCGTAATTTGGTCTATGCAGCCAACTACCATAAAGGACAGGTACTGGTTTATAAACGTCAGAAGGATGGGAGCCTTTTACTTAGTGATGTAGATCAACACAGTGGCCAAGGTCCACATGAAAATCAAGCATCTCCTCATGTTCACTATACAGATTTAACACCTGACCACTATCTAGTGACCTGCGATTTGGGTACTGACCAAGTCATCACTTATGACCTTGACCAAGAAGGAAAATTATCTAAGCTCTACACCTATCACAGCCAGCCAGGAGCAGGCTCACGCCATATCGTTTTCCATAACCACTATAAAATCGCTTATCTGATTTGTGAACTCAATAGTACTATCGAGGTTTTAATCTACGATGGTGTTGGCGAATTTGAACGTATGCAGGTTATTTCAACTTTACCAGACGGTTATGAAGGCTTTAATGGAACCGCTGCTATTCGTCTCTCTAAAGACGGTAAATACCTCTACGCTTCTAACCGTGGTCATGATTCTATCGCAGTATATACCATCCTTGCGGACGGTAGCTTAGAGTTATTAGAAATCGTTCCAACACATGGTCAGACTCCACGTGATTTTGATTTGACACCTGACCAAAAATTTCTCATTGCTGTCCACCAAGACTCTGACAATGCAACTGTCTTTAAACGTAATTGTGACAATGGTCGTCTAGCAGAACTCTCCAACGACTTCCATGTTCCCGAAGCAGTCTGCATCCGTTTTGCTCCTTAATACTCTTCAAAAATCTCTTCAAACCACGTCAGCGTCGCCTTACCGTAGGTATGGTTACTGANNCTGTGTTTTGAGCAACCTATGGCTAACTTCCTATGTTTGCTTTTTGATTTTTATTGAGTATAAAACACCATAAAAAAATGAACTTGGAATTTTCAAGTTCATTTTTTCTTATAGTCTATTTCCGACATTAATACGGTTAATGGCACGTTGCAGCGCAATCTTCGCACGACGTTCTTGGTCAATCAAGTGTTTGTCTTGTGCTTCTTCAATTGCACGTTCTGCACGAAGTTTGGCACGTTCTGCACGACTGATATCGATATCACGAGCACGTTCTGCAGAGTCAGCGACGATTGTGATCATATCATTGGCAATTTCAATAACACCGCCATTTACTGCAATCCAGTTCACGTGATCTTCGTCATCAATACGTTTCACCTTTACTTCATCAACTGCTAAAACCGCAATCATATTTTCATGTCGTGGCAAGATCCCCATCTCACCATCCAGAGTTCGAACCGATACATAGCTGGCATGGTGATCATAGACGAGACCATCTGGTGTCACGATCTGGACAGTTAACTGAGTCATAGATCACCTCTTAAAATCCCATTTTTTCAGCTTTTGCAATCACATCTTCGATAGAACCTACACCACGGAAGGCATCTTCTGGCAAGTGGTCGTATTTACCATCAAGGATTTCCTTAAAGCCACGTACCGTTTCAGTAACTGGAACATAAGAACCTGGCTGGCCAGTAAATTGTTCCGCAACGTTGAAGTTTTGTGACAAGAAGAACTGGATACGACGGGCACGAGCCACCAAGGTCTTTTCTTCATCAGAAAGCTCATCCATACCAAGGATAGCAATGATATCTTGCAATTCATGGTAACGTTGAAGGACACGTTTTACTTCTGCAGCAACTGCATAGTGCTCTTCTCCAACGATTTCAGGTGCCAAGGCACGTGAACTTGAAGCAAGTGGGTCAACGGCTGGGTAGATACCCAATTGTACCAACTTACGTTCCAAGTTTGTTGTTGAATCCAAGTGAGCGAAGGCTGTTGCTGGCGCTGGGTCAGTATAGTCATCCGCTGGCACATAGATAGCCTGGATAGAGGTTACAGACCCCTTCTTAGTTGATGTAATACGCTCTTGCAATTGACCCATTTCCGTAGCAAGGGTTGGTTGGTAACCAACGGCTGATGGCATACGACCCAAAAGGGCAGATACTTCTGAACCAGCCTGAGTGAAACGGAAGATATTATCAATAAAGAGAAGCACGTCTTGGCCTTCTACATCACGGAAGTATTCAGCGATTGTCAAACCAGTAAGGGCAACACGCATACGTGCTCCTGGTGGCTCATTCATCTGACCAAAGACCATGGCTGTTTTCTCAATAACGCCTGATTCTTTCATTTCCCAGTAAAGGTCATTCCCCTCACGAGTACGTTCCCCAACACCGGTAAATACTGAAATACCACCGTGTTCTTGGGCAATGTTGTGAATCAATTCTTGGATTAAGACGGTTTTACCAACTCCGGCACCACCGAAGAGTCCAACTTTACCACCTTTAAGGTAAGGGGCAAGAAGGTCGATAACCTTGATCCCTGTTTCAAGGATTTCAGAAGAGGTAGACAATTCATCAAAAGTTGGAGCTTTTTTATGAATTGGCTGACGCTCTGCGTCTTCTGTAAAAGGAGCTTCCAAGTCAATGGTATCTCCCAAAACGTTGAAGACACGTCCCAAAGTTTCTTTACCTACTGGTACAGAGATTGGACGACCTGTGTCCAATACTTCCATTCCACGAGTCAAACCATCTGTTGATTCCATGGCGATAGTACGAACCATACCATCTCCCAACTCTAAGGCTACTTCAAGGACGATTTTTGTTTTTCTTTCGTCATTTTTGTAGACGACAAGTGCATTGTTAATCTCAGGAAGTTTTTCCCCTGCTGCAAACAAGACGTCTACAACGGGACCGATAACCTGAGCAATTTTACCTGAACTCATCTCCTTCTCCTATTCTATATAAGATACTGTCGGTTCCTAGTTCAACTAGGTCCTAAGTTCATTTTCATACGAGCTGGACTAGAGCCTATTCTAAGGCACTAGCACCTGCTACGATTTCTGTAATTTCTTGTGTAATCGCCGCCTGTCTGGCACGGTTATACTGAATTGTCAAATCATTGATGACTTTCTTAGCATTATCAGTCGCTGTTTGCATGGCTGTCATACCAGCAGCATTCTCAGCTGTCTTGGCATCGATAATGGCACCGTAAATCATACTTTCTGCAAACTGAGGCAACAACTGCTCCAAAATTTCTTCTCGGCTGGTTTCCAATTCAAAAGTCAAGCTGTAGTCTTCATCCGCTTCATTTGGATCCAAGTCAACAATCGGAAGCATTTGTTCCACACGCATTTGACTGGTTAGCGTATTGACATGGTGGTTGTAGCAAACATAGAGTTCATCAAAGAGTTCATTTTGGTACATTTCAACAGTTTTTGAAATAATCTTACGAACTTGATCAAAGCTAGGCTGATCCGCCAAGCCACGTAATTCATAAAGTGGTTGAATACCACGAGCCTTAAAGAAATCAGCTCCCATTCCACCGATACAGATCATTTCAAAACCTGTACCGTCTGGGTGGTATTCTTCTTTCAACTCCATAACGGCTTTCAGAATAGAAGAATTATACCCTCCAACCAAACCGCGATCTGAAGTAATGACGATATAGCCTGTCTTCTTCACAGGACGGCTAATCAGCATGGGATTGGTTGAGCCACCAGCTCCATTACCATGAAGAATATCTGTCAAAAGTTTGCGAACTTTCTGAGCGTAAACTTGGAAGTTGCGAGCAGCTTCTTCAGAGCGACCTAGCTTAGCAGCTGATACCATTTGCATGGCATTAGTGATTTGACTCGTATTTTTTGTTGAGGCGATTTTTGTTTTAATATCATTTAGAGATACTGCCATCTGACACCTCTATTCTTATTGGAAGCTAGATTGATTGAGAAACTCTGTAATCGCAGCATCCAAGACTGCTTCTTCTGGCAAGTCTTTTGTATCACGAATGGTTTCCAAAATATCTGGATGTTGAGCGTCAAAGAAGGCATGGAACTCTTCCTCGAAACGAACAATATCATCTACTGGAACAGTATCCAAGAAACCATGTGTCAAAGCATAGAGAATGGTTACTTGTTTCTCAACAGGTAAGGGTTTGTGAACAGGTTGTTTCAAGACCTCAACGGTACGACGTCCACGGTTCAACTTAGCCTGTGTTGCTGCGTCCAAGTCAGAACCAAACTTAGTGAAAGCTTCCAACTCACGGTATGAAGCAAGGTCGATACGAAGTGTACCAGCAACCTTCTTCATGGCTTTGATTTGTGCAGAACCACCTACACGCGATACAGATGAACCCGCATCGATGGCTGGACGAATACCCGCATTGAAGAGACCATCACCAAGGAAGATTTGTCCATCAGTGATAGAAATCACGTTGGTTGCGATATAGGCAGAGATATCTCCTGCTTGTGTCTCGATAAATGGTAGAGCTGTAATTGATCCACCACCAAGTTCATCAGAAACTTTAGCTGAGCGCTCAAGCAAACGGCTGTGAAGGTAGAAGACATCTCCTGGGAAAGCTTCACGACCTGGAGGACGACGAAGCAAGAGTGACAGTTCACGATAAGCTACCGCTTGTTTTGATAGATCATCGTATACAATCAAAACATGCTTCCCTTGGTACATAAATTCTTCCGCCATGGCAACCCCAGTATAAGGAGCTAGGAAGAGCAATGGAGATGGTTGTGAAGCAGAGGCTGTCACAACGATTGTGTAGTCCAAGGCACCGTACTGACGAAGTGTTTCTACTTGCGTACGAACTGTTGATTCTTTTTGTCCAATTGCGACATAGATACAGATCATATCTTGATCTTTTTGGTTCAAGATTGTATCAATCGCAATGGTTGTTTTCCCTGTCTGACGGTCACCGATAATCAACTCACGTTGACCACGACCAATCGGTACAAGGGCGTCAATAGCTTTCAAACCAGTTTGCAATGGTTCTGAGACTGACTTACGTTGCATGACACCAGGAGCTGGCGCTTCTACTGGACGAGTTTTATCAGTGTGGATTTCTCCCAGACCGTCAACCGGACGACCAAGCGGATCCACAACACGACCAATCAGACTTTCACCTACTGGGACTTCCATGATTTTACCTGTACGGCGGATTGTATCGCCTTCACGAATATCTGTAAAGTCACCTAGGATGATAATACCAACGTCTGTTGACTCCAAGTTTTGAGCCATACCATAAGAGCCGTTTTCAAAGATCAACAACTCTCCACTCATGGCATTGTCAAGGCCATGAGCACGCGCGATACCGTCCCCGATATAGGTTACAACACCTGTTTCAGTCACATCAAAATTGGGTTTGAAATTTTCAATTTGTTGCTTAATTAAAGCGCTGATTTCTTGTGCGTTAATTGCCAAAAGAACACCACTTTCTATTTCAAATTTTCTTTAACAACTTTAAGTTGTTGTTTAATACTCACATCAATTGTCTTGTGATTGGCAAAAATAACAAAACCACCAATGAGACTTTCATCGATTTGTTCTTTTACACTCCTTACTTTCAGAGACATTTTCTTCTCAATCAAAGGGAGCAAACGACTCTTTTGTTCATCAGTTAGAGGATGAGCAGCAGTAATCGTCACTTCAAATCGATTTGTTTCTTTTTCAAGTCGGTCCAAGCAATCTACAAGCACATCATAAAAAAGATTTGCTCTGTGATTGTAGACCAGAACCTGGATAAAGTTTTGTAATAAAGGTGACACAGAGTCTTGGAAAAAAGCAATCGTTTTTTTCTTGTCAGACTCATCTACTGTCACTTTTTTTAAAAAAGAAGGTAAACCTGTTTCTTCAGCAACTTGCTTGATTTGAGTCAAGTCTGAAAAGATACGGGCTTCTTCTCCTTTTTCAAGTACCAATTGGACAAAAGGCATGCTGTATTTTTCAATTACCTTTACTGTTTTCTTGTCCATTAAGCTTCTCCTAGCTGATCGATATACTGATCAATGAGTTCTTTATGGGCATGACCGTCAAGGTTTTGTGAGATGATTTTACCAGCTAGGCTGATGGTCAAATCTGCTACCTCACCCTTAACGCTTTGTAAAGCTTCAGCTTTGTTTTGAGCAATTTCTTGGTTTGCTTTTTCTTTTAAGCGTCCTGCTTCTAGTTTAGCATCTGCTAAGATATTAGCCTTACTTTGCTCAGCTGTTTCCTTTGCATTTTCAATGATTGTCTTAGCTTCTTTACGGCTACCAGCCAATTCATCTTCGCGTTTTTGAGCCAATACTTCTGCTTTTTGACGGGCTTCTTCAGCTCTGTCAATATCTGAAGCAATTTTTTCAGCTCTTTCTTCGAAAATGCCTGTAATATTAGACCATGCAAATTTTTTAATCAAGACTAGCAAAAGAATAAAAGAGCCAGTGATTAAAATAAAATTACCAATCAATTCACCTACTGTTACGTGCATCAGTTACTCCTTTCTATTCCTCTTCAATATTAATCTTATTCCCTAAATACACAGATGTCAAAAGAGTAAAGACATAAGCTTGGATGCAGGAAATAAAGACAGAAAATGCAGTCCAAGCCAAATTAGCTCCAAAGGCTACTGGATACCAATAAATAGCTTGGTGGGAAAGAAGAAGTAACAAACTCGTCATGACCTCTCCTGCAAAGATATTCCCAAAAATCCGCAAAGCCAAAGATAAGAAGTTTGTAAATTCTTCCAAGATATTCATCGGTATGACAAAAACAGGACTCATAAAAGATTTTATACTTTTTTTAAATCCACGACGACGAACGCTTTCTATATGTGTCAACAAAATGACAAGAAAAGATAAGGTTAAGTCATACTGTAAATTAGCGGTTGGCGAACTCCACCAGTTAGTCCCATCGATCGTTTGAAGCTTTGTCATTAAGCCAAGGTTATTGGCAATCACCATGAAAAGAAATAAACAAAGGAAAAAGAGTGAGTAATCTTTCATGTAGCGCGAACCAATGTTAGGTTCTGTAAATCCAATAACAAAGTCATAGACATACTCAAGTACATTTTGCTTTCCTTTGGGTTTCAAGGTCATATTGCGGCTTGCCCAATAAATAAAGACAAAAATAACTCCCACAATCAACAAGGTCATGGCTAACATAGTCAGATTGAAGATAACAGGACCAATAGAGATGATTGGATTAATACTTTCTTCCATCTAAAATCCTCCCTTTTCTTCTCGTTCCATGTATTTATTTGATAATAAATGAGAAGACAAGAGTTACAAAGAAAGTTCCTTCAATAAAGGCAACACCTAAAAACATCAAACTACGAAACTCAGAAAGCATATCTGGTTGGCGTGCTACTGATTTAAACAGTCCATTCATCAATAAACCTTCACCGACAGATACGCCCATACAGGCAATACATAAGCCTAAAAATGTTAAATTCATAACGAATTCTCCTTTAAAATAAAATTTACTTACTTAGTGTAGTCCTAAAATTTAAATTTGTCAACTTTTAACCGCTATTGGAAGCGTTTAATAAAAATTATTTCCATTTTCTTTCGGATTTCACTCTATTCTGAAAAACTCGAGAGGGGAATCTCGGATTAATGTCAATTTAAAAAGATAGAGAGTTTTTAGTTTAAATAAATTGTTTTAAGATATCAACCACATCACTTCTTTTCTTAACCCGATAAGCCTTGATTCCCAATTTCTCAGCTGCCATTGCATTGTACCCAATATTGCCCAGAAAGACACAATTTCTAGGTTATAACTGGTATTTATCGATAGTTACTCATATACATCAGTCCACCTCCATACTTATGTGCGAGCCTCTCTTTGTATTATACCTCCATACTCACCTTACAGATTCTTTTGCTAATAATATCTTTGCCCAATGTAGGGATAGTCTTGTAACCTAAAGACTTCCTTGTAGCCATACCTTTTATAAAAATCAAGAGCTTGAAACTGGTAGGTATTGACAAAGGCAAAACGACAGTTTCGATTCTTAGCTTCAGTTTCTGCTTGCTGCAATAGTTTTGAACCGATTCCTTGCCCTCTCAGTTCCTCTTTTACAAATAAATACTCGATTTCTAGCCAATTTCTAAAAGTCTCTACTATCAAACCTGCCAGGAGATTGCCCTTTTCATCTTCGACATAAAGATTAAGTGGCTCACTTTCAGCTTCCTCTCTTTTTGAACGGTTATAAACACGAATCAGATTCCCTATTTCTTGCGATTTATGTGAATCCTTATTTTTCAATCTAAAGTATAGTGAAATAAAATAAAACATGCGCAAATCGATTAAGGAATTTAATCTAATTTCTAACAATGTCTTAGAAACCAAAGTATACTATTTTAACTTCAATGCACTATACATCTAATACTCAATGAAAATCAAAGAGCAAAATAGGAAACTAGCCACAGGTTGCTCAAAGCATGGTTTTGAGGTTGTAGATAGAACTGACGAAGTCAGCTCATACTAAACTAAAATTAAA